>CADBRB010000252.1 GCA_902796955.1 uncultured Ruminococcus sp. | reverse complement strand
TCGTCGGGCTGTATTTCATGCAATCCGTCCGAAAGTCTTGTTTCCACCAAGTCTGACACGCCGTATTTTTTAATGTTGCCGTTTCCGCTTTTCAGCGGTTCCGGGCGCAAATCGGCGGCTATGGCATGGCTTATTCTGCCTTTTTTGGCAAGCCATACCGGCAGATACGCATGGTCTGTGCCTATATCGGCGATTTTTGCGTTATCACGTACAAGCTCCGCACACAGCGCAAGCCTGCCGTCAAGTGAGAACAGTTGTCTGTTTGCCATTGAGATTTTCCTTTCGGCAAAGTAGAAAAATATGTAGGACTATACGCTTTCGTCGTCTATAACGTAGCTTGAGGAGCTTGGCAGACCGAGCATATCCATTACATACTCCTCTTTTTCTCTCATACGTACTCTGTCAAGCCCGTTTGTTTCGTGGTCATAGCCGAGCAGATGAAGCACCGAATGTGCCGTGAGATATCCAACCTCACGCTGCAGGCTGTGTCCGTACAGCTCCGCCTGCTCCATGGCCTTTTCAATGGAAATAACAACGTCGCCCAAAATCTGTGCGCCCGTCGTGGGGTCTACGTCATACACTCCGTTTTCACCCATGGGAAAGCTCAAAACATCGGTAACAGCATCCTTGTTCCGGTATTGAGCGTTCAGCATACGTATATCCTGATTATCCACAAATGTTACGCTTATTTCAGCCGCGCCCTTAAATTCCTCCATTCTTAAAACGGCGTTACAGCAGCGGCGTACCAGCATTCTGAGCCCTGTAGGTATTTTTACCTGTTTTTGTTTGTTTGTGATTATTACTCTGATTTTATCTGTAGTCATCTGTTGCCCTTGGCCTCCTCTATTTTTTCATATGCTTTAATTATATCCTGAACAAGCTTGTGCCTTACTACGTCCTTTTCAGTGAACATTACCTGTGCAATATCGTTTACATTTTTCAAAACCTTCAGGCAGTCCTTCAATCCCGAACGGCTTCCGCTCGGCAGATCTATCTGAGTTATATCGCCCGTGATGACCATTTTGGAGTTAAAGCCCAAACGGGTGAGAAACATTTTCATCTGCTCACGAGTGGTATTCTGCGCCTCATCAAGTATTATAAAGCTGTCATCAAGCGTTCTGCCCCTCATATAGGCAAGCGGTGCAACCTCTATATTGCCCCGTTCAACATATCGCTGATAATTCTCGGCGCCCAGCATATCAAACAGCGCATCGTACAGCGGGCGCAAATACGGGTCGACCTTGCTTTGAAGATCGCCGGGTAAAAATCCGAGCTTTTCTCCCGCTTCTACAGCCGGCCTTGTGAGTATTATCCTGTTTACCTCTCTTGCTCTGAAGGCAGTAACCGCCATTGCCACCGCAAGATATGTCTTACCTGTTCCCGCAGGGCCGACGCCTATGGTGATTGTATTGTTCTTTATGGCGGAGCAGTATTGTTTTTGACCGAGTGTTTTCGGCTTTAACGGCTTACCTTTTGCGGATACGCATATGCAGTCCCCGGCAAGCTGTTCTATTTTTTGTTCGCTTCCCTCATTTACCAGAGAGATACAGTAACGCACGTTCTGCTCGCTGAGATTTTCGCCTCTGTTTATCAGTGAGAGCAGACTTTGTATAGCTCTTACCGCACAAGATACGTTTTCGGGCTCGCCCGTCACCTTAAGTTCACTGCCTCTGCCGATTACCCCGACAGAGTATTCTTTTTCAATAAGCTTTATATTTGAATCGAAGCTGCCGAACAACGTAACGGCATGCTCCATACGTTCAACGTTAATAATCTGTTCCATCAATTCACCGCCGTATAAAAATTATGGCATAAATGCACTATAGTAGAAATAAACAAAATACGTAAGCTTTTTGCTTAAATTCTAAATAATATTATAACACATTTGTTCTAATAAGTCACGAAAAATAAACAAATTTTTTTGTCAGCAGATTTTTTTGTTAATAATGACGGTTATAAAAGGAAAAAATGTGACAGTTTTTTCATATTATATATCAAGGCTTTTAGTAAATACATGGGTTATTTTACCATTAATATGTATTTTATTGTTAATTTACTTTAGTAAAATCTGGATTTGAAAAAAAATTTAAAAATACAGTTGACAAAACGACGATTTTATTGTATAATCAGCAAAGTGTAAAGTAATCCGCTTTACATAAAATCATAAAACAGTCGTAAAGGAGTGGGATTACATGGAAAAGGGTCTTGAAATTTCTCTTCTTTTGGACTTCTACGGCAATATGCTCACCGAGAAACAGAGAGATGCTATTGAAAACTACTATAATAACGATTTATCGCTTGGAGAGATAGCTAACAATCTCGGCATCACCAGACAGGGCGTGCGTGACGCCATAAAAAAATCGGAAGCGATTTTGTATCATTTGGAGGACAGGTTGGGTCTTGCTAAAAAATTTGCGGAAATGCAAAAGGGTGTTGACACCATAGTTGAGTGCGCCGAAAAAATCGACTACTACAACAGAAGGCTTTTCAGGTCTAAGGATGTAAATGACAGCGTTACTACGATTATTGAAATAGCACAATCGCTTTGCGAATGACAGTTATACTTTTTTAAGAGGTGATGATATTTGGCATTTGAAGGACTTACGGATAAACTCAGCGCCGCGTTCAAAAGACTGCGCTCAAAGGGAAAATTAACAGAGTCCGATGTAAAAGAGGCAATGCGCGAGGTAAGGCTTGCACTTTTGGAGGCGGACGTAAACTACAAGGTTGCCAAGGATTTTACAAACCGGGTTACCGAGCGTGCTGTAGGCGCCGATGTAATGGAGAGCCTTACGCCGGCTCAAATGGTAATAAAAATAGTAAACGAGGAGCTTACCGAGCTTATGGGCGGTCAAAGCGAGAGGCTTTCAATGCCGTCAAAGCCGCCTATGATAATCATGCTTTGCGGTTTGCAGGGCTCAGGTAAAACAACTCATGCCGGTAAGCTTGCGCTTATGCTCAAAAAGCAGGGTCACAGGCCGCTTATAGCCGCCTGCGATATTTACAGACCTGCCGCTATAGAGCAGTTGAAGGTAGTTGGCGGAAAGGCCGGCGTACCGGTATTTGAAATGGGCAAGGAGAATCCCGTTAAAATCGCAAGAGAAGCCGTTAAACACGCCAGAGATTACGGCAATGATATACTTATACTCGATACCGCCGGACGTCTGCATATAGACGAGGTGCTTATGGAGGAGCTTCGCAAGGTAAAGGCTGAGGTACAGCCCTCGGAGATACTTCTTGTGGTTGATGCCATGACAGGACAGGACGCCGTAAACGTTGCTAAGTCGTTTAATGAGCTGCTTGACATCACAGGTGTTATACTTACAAAGCTCGACGGCGATACAAGAGGCGGTGCGGCGCTTTCCGTACGTGCCGTTACAGGCAGACCTATTAAATATGCCGGTATAGGCGAAAAGTTAGACGACATAGAGGTTTTCCATCCGGATAGAATGGCTTCCAGAATACTCGGTATGGGCGATATGCTTACGCTGATAGAGGAAGCCGAGAATAAGCTTGACCAGAAAAAAGCCGAGCAAATGGCTGAAAAGCTCAAGAAAAATCAGTTTGATATGAACGATTTGCTCATGCAGTTTGAGCAGATAAAGAATATGGGCTCAATCAAGAGCCTGCTATCAAAGCTTCCGGGAGTTGATAAAAGGATACAGGATGTGGATATAGACGAGCGCCAGTTTGACAGAACTGCGGCTATTATCCTTTCCATGACTCCTGAGGAACGTGAAAAGCCCTCAATCATCAACCCTTCCAGAAAGAGAAGAATAGCCGCAGGGTGTGGCCAGCAGGTTGAAGATGTAAACCGTTTGATGAAGCAGTTTGAGCAGATGCAGAAGATGATGAAACAGCTTGGCGGTAAGGGCAAAAAGAAATTCAGACTGCCGGGACTGGGCGGCTGATACAGCATTTATCCGGCCGGTATACGGCTGATAGAATAAATGATTATTGATTATGGAGGTGAACAGACATGGCAGTAAAAATCAGACTTCGCAGAATGGGTGCAAAGAAAGCTCCTTTCTACCGTATAGTTGTTGCTGATTCAAGATATCCGAGAGACGGACGTTTCATCGAAGAAATCGGTTACTATAACCCTCTTCAGGAGCCGTCGCTTGTTAAGGTAGATACAGAAAAGGCAAAGACATGGATTGCAAACGGCGCACAGCCGACAGATACCGTTAAGGCTTTATTCAAAAAGCACAATATACTTTAATCATGGGGGTATAATGGCATGAAGGAATTACTTGTTGCCATAGCTCAAGGGCTTGTTGAAAGTCCTGAGGATGTAAAGGTTGACGTCGATGAGCCTAAAGAGGACGGAACGGTTGTTTACCATATTCATGTTGCTGAAAACGACATGGGCAGAATAATCGGTAAGCAAGGCAGAATCGCCAAGGCTATACGTACCGTTGCAAGAGCCGCCGCCGTAAGAAACGATGAAAAAATCATGGTAGAAATCGACTGACAACACAATTTTGAATCAGATATCGGTATAAAGTCAGGCTCCGTGCTTGTCTTTTAAAGCATATCTTAAAGAGTATGACAGGGCAAGAACAGCAAAAAACGTTCTTGCCTTTTATACTGTTATATCCGATAAAAATACGGATCTTTTCCGTAGTTTTATGAGATATCACAGAATTGTACAAGGAGGTAAAAACGTGAAAAAGCAATTTATAGAGGCAGGCAAAATCGTAGGCACGCACGGCTTAAAGGGCGAAATGCGGGTAGAGGTCTGGTGCGACAGCCCTCAGTTTTTGTGTAAATTCAAAAGGCTTTACTTCGGCAAGGGGAGTACAGAGCTTAAGGTAATCACTGCAAGGCCGCACAAAAATATAGTTATTTTGCTTGTTGACGGTGTAAATACGGTAGAACAGGCAGATACTATGCGTGGCAGGATAATCTACATCAACAGAAGCGATATGAAGCTTGATAAAAACGTTTTCTTAATTCAGGATATACTCGGAATTGACGTAAGAGATATTGACACGGGCAAGTCATACGGTAAGGTTACGGATGTGTTTAAGACCGGAGCCAATGACGTCTATCAAATAACCGATGAGCATAAAAAAGACTACCTTATACCTGTGATAGACGATGTTGTTAAGGAGATAAACATCGACGGAGAATATATACTGATAAAGCCCATGAAGGGGATATTTGACGATGAGGATTGACATTATAACGCTTTTCCCCGAGATGTGCGAGGCCGTGATGAACGAGAGTATAATCGGCAGAGCGCAAAAAAAGGGTGCGCTTGAGGTAGTGTGTCATCAGCTCAGGGATTACGCATTCGATAAGCATAAAAGAGTTGACGACTGTCCATATGGCGGCGGCATGGGTATGCTGCTTATGGCAGAGCCGATTGCGCTGTGCTTTGAGGATATATGCAGAGTGCTTGAAAAAAGACCGTATCTGATATATATGTCACCTCAGGGAAAGGTTTTAACTCAGGATAAACTTAAAGAGCTTGCAAAGCTTGATAACGTCTGCATACTCTGCGGTCATTATGAGGGTATAGACGAGCGCATTATAGACGAATTTGTGGACGAGCAGATTTCAATAGGCGATTATGTGCTTACCGGCGGAGAGCTTCCTGCACTTGTGCTTGCAGATTCACTCAGCAGAATGACCGAAGGCGTACTCAGCGATGACGTCTGCTTTGAGGAAGAAAGTCACTACAGCGGTTTACTGGAGTATCCACAGTATACAAGGCCTGCGGTTTGGCGAGGACGTGAAGTGCCGGAGGTGTTGCTTTCGGGTCATCATGCCAATGTTGATAGATGGCGGCATGAGCAGTCGGTTATCAGAACTGCCGAGGCACGGCCCGATATGCTGGAAAAATATGAGCTGACCGCCGCAGACAAAAAGCTTTTGGAAGAAAAAGAGAATAAGAAATGATTTAATCTAAAAAAGCTCATGGTGCAAAGTGACTATAGATTACCAGTTAATTTGTATAATTCTAATAATAAGCTTGGTATTTATTAACAAATCAGGCGAAAATAATTCGTTAGTATGCACAAGAAAATCTTTTTCAGAACTCTCTTAAATGTCTATCAATCCAAAAATTTTCAATAAGAGTTGACGTTGGAATTTATTGTGATATAATACAAATGCTTGAAAATTCCGAAATTGACATTTAACGTCATTGTGAGTATTTATTCGGCAGTGTGTTTATTTATGTTCAACTGTTTATCAACGAACGGAAAATGAGCGTATTGGCATACTATAAGAGTAAATATGCGGCTTTGACGCCTAATGCTTTCGGATGCAAAAAACCGGATACAGATTAGTCATTTTTATAAGCCCGTATATTGTCAAACGCAAGCTTGACTGTGGCTTTTTCGATAATGAATAGAGCTGTTTCAATTTAATATCTTATAAATTTAGGAGAGGGTTTTATGTATATTAAGGATGTAAAGGTTGAAAACAAAACAGGACTTCATGCTCGTCCGGCTACATTTTTTATTCAAAGAGCGAATGAGTTTAAATCCACTATTTGGGTTGAAAAGGAAGAAAGGCGTGTAAGTGCGAAGAGTCTTCTCGGTGTGCTTTCTCTCGGAGTAATCGGCGGCACAAAGATTAAGCTTATGGCTGACGGCGTTGACGAGGTAGAGGCTGTAGACAGCTTGGTTCGTCTGGTTGAATCCGGCTTTGCCGAGTGATATAGCATACCGTTTATCTATAGATTATTAATTAACCTGCGCATCGCAAAAATAATGCGGTGCGCTTTTATACTATTATATATAGCAGACAGATTCGGATTTTGTTTTGTGCGGGGGTGATGTGATGAACGCAAAAATAGAACAGTTGAGAAAAACCGCAATGAAGCTTCCGCTTCTTCCGGGTGTATATATTATGAGGGATAAATCCGGTAATATTATATATATCGGCAAAGCCAAAGCACTGAAAAACAGGGTAAGCCAATATTTCGGTTCTCAAAGGAATCATCCGGAAAAGGTGCGCAGAATGGTATCCAATGTGGATCGTTTCGACTACATCATCACGGACAGCGAGTTTGAAGCTCTTGTTTTGGAATGCAGTCTGATAAAGCAGCATACGCCAAAGTACAACATACTTTTAAAGGACGACAAAGGATATAGCTATATACGCATAAGCGGCGAAAGCTGGCGCAGAATAAGCGAGGTAAAGCAAAAAGCCGATGACGGCGCACAGTATTTGGGGCCGTATACAAGCGGCTGGTTTGTTAAAAATGCCGTGGATGAAGCGCATAAAATCTTCAAACTGCCCACCTGCGCAAGAAAATTTCCGCAGGATTTCGGCAAGGGCAGGCCATGCCTGAATTATCACATCAAGCAATGTATTGCCCCGTGTACAGGCAAAATAAAGAAAAATGTATATGACGAAATCGTAGACGAGGCCATAGAGTTCCTCAAGGGCGGAAGCGGTACGTCTGTAAAAGAGCTTACCGAGCGTATGAATGAGGCGGCGGAGAATTTGGAATTTGAGCGTGCCGCACGTATACGTGACCGCATTGCCGCCGTTAAGCGAATGGCGGACAAGCAGAAGGTGGTTGCCGTAAAGGTGGAAAATCAAGATGTAATCGCTTTTGTGCGTGACGGTGAGGGCGGTTGCTTTGAGGTCTTTCGCTTTGCCGCAGGCAGACTTTACGACAGGGAAAATTTCCTGCTTAAAGATGTTGGCTCACCGTCGGAGGAACGTGCGGAGTTTATGAAAAGATACTATGCCATGAGAGATAATATTCCTCCGGTAATCGCAGTAGACGGAGAAACCGACGATGCGGAAACGATAGAAGAATGGCTTACTTCACTTGCTGGTAAAAGAGTAAGAATTACCGTTCCGCAGAGGGGCGAGCAGGCAAAGCTTGTAGAGATGTGCAAAACAAATGCGGCGGAAAGACTTGCTCAAAGCAAGGGCGGCACCGTAGCCGAAACCTCCGCACTTGATGAGCTTGGCGAGAT
The DNA here is from genome assembly GCA_902796955.1 of uncultured Ruminococcus sp. GTDB lineage: Bacteria > Bacillota > Clostridia > Oscillospirales > Acutalibacteraceae > RUG14223. The sequence continues at coordinate 18,120 of CADBRB010000252.1, read as the reverse complement.
ATTGGGATTGAAAAAGCCGCCTGAGTATATAGAATCGTACGACATATCCAATACCGGCGGAAGTGAAAATGTGGCAGGCATGATAGTTTTCAAAAACGGCAGACCTTATAAATCGGCCTATCGCAGATTTATGATAAAAAGCTTTATCGGTCAGGATGATTATGCGTCTATGCAGGAGGTACTGTCAAGGCGTTTTGATGAGTACGAAAAGAATAAAGAAAGCGGTGAGGGCTTTGGCAGATTGCCGGATTTAATACTGCTTGACGGCGGTAAGGGTCAGGTTTCTGCCGTTGAAAGCGTAATGAGAGATAGAGGGCTTGACATACCGCTTTTCGGCATGGTTAAGGATGATAAGCATAGAACAAGAGCCATTACGGGCGGCGGCGGAGAGATAGCGATAAGCTCCCGCAGAAGAGTATTTACGCTTGTGTCGTCCATACAGGACGAGGTGCATAGGTTTGCAATCGGATATCACAGGCAGAAGAGAAAGTCCGGAACAGTAAAATCATCGCTTACCGATATTCCCGGCATAGGTAAAACAAGAGCGGCGGCACTTTTAAAGCATTTTAAAACCATAAAGAGAATAAGCGAAGCGGAAATGGAGGAGCTTGAAAATGCTCCTGCAATGAATAAAACGGCTGCGCAGGCAGTTTACGATTATTATAGAGAAAAAATTCAGTAAAACCGATACGCTTATAATAAAGGTTGGTAAAAACGTTAAAAATTGGCGGCTATATTTAACAAACCGATATAAAATTTTATTATATGCAAATAAAATTGCTAAAATGCTTGACAAAGCAGTACTAAAAATGGGATAATTTATATGTATGATTAAAGCGAGGTTTATTTATGAGAGTAATAACCGGTACAGCAAGAGGTATGCGTTTAAATACTTTGGCGGGAGATAATGTACGCCCTACGCCGGAAAAAGTCAAGGAAGCGATTTTCAGCGTAATACAGTTCCGTATAGAGGGCAGACGCTTTCTTGATTTATTTGCCGGCTCCGGTCAAATGGGCATAGAGGCACTCAGCAGAGGAGCGGCAAAAGCGGTTTTTGTAGACGCAGGCAGAGATAGCATTGCGGTTATAAAAAAGAATTTGCAATCTACCGGGTTGGAGAAAAATGCTGAGGTCATTAATACCGACAGTATAACGTACCTAACGCAGAAAAGGGAAAAATTTGATATTGCCTTTTTGGATCCTCCGTACAGAAAGGGCTTGTTGCAGGACGCTTTATCGCTCATTGAACCTGTAATGAACAGAGGCGGCACAATAATTGCCGAAAATCCGATGGATGAGGATTTACCGGACAATGTAGGCGATTTTACTCTTTACAGAACGTACAGATTCGGCAAAATAAGAGTCGGCGTTTACACCGTGCCCGATGAAGAGGAGTGAGCGTTATGGAACGGATAGCGATTTGTCCGGGCAGCTTTGACCCGGTAACGCTCGGTCATGTGGATATTATTTCAAGAGCCGCCAAGATGTTCGACCATGTTATAGTGGCGGTGCTTATAAACTTTTCCAAAAAGTCACCGAGCTTTTCAATAGATGAGAGAATAGATTTGTTAAAGCGTGCCTTACACGGTATAAATAATGTCGAGGTGGTCGGCTTTAACGGGCTTTTGGCGGATTATGCAAAGGAGAGAAACGCCTTAGCTCTTGTAAAGGGCTTGCGTGCCGTATCGGACTTTGAATACGAATTTCAAATGGCACTTACAAATAAAATTCTTAACCCTGAGCTTGAAACCATTTTCCTTACAACGAGCGCACAGTATATGTACCTCAGCTCAAGCTTCGTTAAGCAGGTTGCAAGCCTCGGCGGTGATATTTCAAGCTTTGTACCCGAATGTATACTTGAAACGGTAAAGGACAGACTACTGCATATATATCAATGAATAAATACATAAGCTGGGAGTGTTTATTGTGAAGATAGACGATTTGATAGATGAACTTACAAATGTTATAGAAACTGCACACGCCATGCCGCTCAGCGGCGGCAGATGCCTTATTGACCCCGAACGCATTAGAACCATAATTTTTGAGATGCGTGACAGCCTGCCCAAAGAGCTTAAGCAGGCAAAAGCAATAGTTGCCGACAGAACGGAAATAATCTCAGAGGCTAAAAAGGAAGCCGAAACCATTGTGCGCTCGGCTGAGGACAGAAGGCGTGCCATGCTCAATCAGAGTGATTTAGTCAAGCAGGCACAGCAGCAGGCTAACGAGATAATCTCCGACGCAAAGGCAAAAGCACGTGAAATCCGCAAGGCTTCAAACGACTATGTAGAGGACATAATCAAGCGTGCGGATGAGGCGCTTTCATCTCAGCTTGCGGAAATCAAGAAGACAAGGCAGAGTCTTAAAGCCACAATGCGCACTACAAAGTAATATGTAATAGTGAATAGGGAAGAAGTATGTGTATTAAAGGGCAGGCTGTGGCTACATCACTGTTAGATTGTATATGACGCTGTTGCTATGCCCAAAATTCGCTTCTTCAGAGTGAGGAAAATATATTACATTGTTTTTTCAACTTCGTATCGGAAACGGTACGAAGTTGTTTTTATATAAAATCTTTTTTGCTATATAACTTATATAATACTATCTTCTAAATAAAAAAGAAGCGTGATGTCCATATAAAAATCGTTTGATTTTTTTAACATTTCATATTATGTATACAATATACAAATTTATTTTAAAGAATTGTACAGTTCTGCCAAAGTTTTTATAAAAATAAAATATTTGGTAAAATTTGCTTGACATTACCTTTTTAACAGTTAAAATATAATTAGACGCTTGAATATAATTTACTTTTCTTTAAAAAACAAAATCAACTAATAAATCCATTTTACTATGTTAAAGCGTTAAATCTATGAAAAAAGAGGAAATTCAGTGTTGCATTTTGTACAGTATTAAATTAGCCTTATTGCATTAAAAGAAAGGAAAGTTATTATGAAAAAATCTATAAAACTTACATCTATCATTTTATCCGCTCTCATAGCTGCTTCGGCACTGAGCTTTTCCGGCTGTACGGGCAAAAATGACGGCAAAGATGCATCAATCGTTTCCGATGTATCAAGTGTTGCTGTTACGTCAGACGAAAGCTCCGGTGTTGAAAGCAAATCGGCAGAAAGTAATATTGACAGCTCTGCCGATGAATCAAATACAGAGCAAATCTCAAACGAAAATGTTCCAAATGCCAAAAAGATTATAACACTTGATGAATCATACCGTTTTATAAATACATATGCCGAAAACGATGAAACGTATTGCGCCAATTACATAATAAAAGACAACCGTGAGCTTTATACCATTGAAAACGGCGAGCTTAAAAAGCTTGATAAGGAGCTTGAAATACACAACGTGGATGAAACGGTAAAGTTTAAAAAATATAACGATTTTTCATTGATTGACGAGAATAAAGAGTACAGAATTGCCTATGAATGGTATGAGCTTGACGGCAAGCTGAAGATAAATCCTGTAGATGTTGCATCCGATGTAACAGGTGCCGGAGCAGGCTTTACAGCTGAAAAGGACGATTATGCTCTGCTTTCGTTTGTACGGCAATCGTCGGGAGATTACTATATGTGCAACATCAAAACAGGAGAAATAACCGCCCCGTTTGCACAGGCATATGAGGAACACCCGATAAATAAAGTCATACTGAGTGATGACGGTAAAAAGGCTATACTTAGCGGTCGAGAGCCTGCGGTATATTATTTTGACGGCACAGATACATATAATCTGACTCAGCTTTGTAAATTAAGTGCGGAAGATGAGGCAAAATACGATTCTGCGGAGGCTGTGTTTGCAGGCAATAAGGTAGTTATTAAATTTTATCTTGCCGATGAGCTTCAGGAGGGCGAAGCACAACGACGCTTTTTACCTGATATCATGCTGAGTGACGTTTATGTTTACGATACGGAAACAGGCGAAGTAAGCAAAACTGCCGAGAATATCAAGGGCGTTCATCTTCACGGCAGATACGGCAGATACACCCTTGACGGCAAGCTGTATACGATAGATTTTATAACCGGTAAATCATTGAATACCGAAATCGAAGCCGACAGCATTACCACCGTATATGCCGTCGACGATGAGCATATACTTGCCTGCCTCAACGGAGGAAACGAAAAGAATCTTATAGAGCTTTCAACGGGAAAAACCGTCAACCGGGCGAAAGTACCCGGCTACGGCGGCACGCTGATAACCTCAACGAACGGTAAAAAGTACATTTCCGTTTATAACGGCACAAATAAAGAAATCTATGAGTTTAACGAGGCATAATTTTACATAATGAAAAACATATCGGGTGACGTATGGATATTCTCCTTGGCAGTCACCCGTATTTTTTTGTAAAACAGTATAAATTTGGTAACTGACTTGTGTGCTTTTATACCGAAACAACAATATATGCTATGCCGTTTAAAGACGAGAATCAAAATTAAGGTAAATCTCGCAAAAATGTGTTACAATTCGGTTACAATCGCATTTTTAGCGTGAAAATCACTTGATTTTTTTTAACACTTACGCTATAATTTTTATATTAATATGTTTTATGATGGGTTTATAGCATTTACATATTGAGAATTGGTGTAAATAATATCTGCGGGAGATGCTCTGATGGAATTTTCACATAAGCCTGTTTTACTTCAAGAAACTATTGACGCTCTTGCAATAAAGCCGGACGGAATATACGTTGACGGCACTGCGGGCGGCGGAGGTCATTCGTCCGAAATACTGAAAAGGCTCACAACCGGCAGGCTTATTTCCATAGACCAGGACCCCGATGCAATACAAACCGTAAGTGAAAGATTCAAGGACGAGCCGTGTTCTATAATCAGGCAGGGCAATTTTGCCGAAATTGCAAGTATAGTTCGTTCACTCGGTATAGATGCCGTTGACGGAGTGTTGCTTGACGTAGGCGTTTCATCATATCAGCTCGATACGCCGGAGCGCGGATTTTCCTATCATTACGATGCGCCGCTCGATATGCGCATGAGCAAGTCGGGTACTTCCGCATGGGATTTAGTAAACGGCTGGTCGTTCAATGAGCTTATGAAAATCATTTATACATACGGTGAGGAAAAATTTGCGAAAAGTATTGCGTCTGCAATAGTTAAGCAAAGAGATATATCGCCCATCAATACAACATTGGAGCTTGCAAATGTAATAAGCGGAGCAGTTCCGGCCGCCGCAAGGCGTGACGGACATCCCGCACGGAAGACGTTTCAGGCGATAAGAATAGCTGTAAACGGAGAGCTTGACTGCTTGGAGCGAGGCTTGAACGAGGCGTTTTCGGTACTCGGTCACGGCGGCAGGCTTGCGGTTATAACGTTTCATTCGCTTGAGGATAGAATTGTAAAAAGGAAAATGACAAGCTGGTGTACGGGTTGTACCTGTCCAAAGGATTTTCCGGTATGTATATGCGGTAAAAAGCCGAAAGCCGAGCTTGTCACACGCAAGCCCGTAGAGGCTTCACAGCAGGAGCTTGCCGAAAACCAGCGAAGCAGAAGCGCAAAGCTGAGAGTTTGCGAAAAACTGTAGGAATAAGAAAAATGCTTTAAAATTTTACTATAGAAAGGACAGGGTCAATATGTCATCAACCAATAAGAATTTAGCGTATGATTTATCGTTGTTTGAGGAAAATGCCGGCAAAAAGGCCGAAAATGCAAAGAGCAAAAATAATATAATAAAGCTTACGGACGAACAACTGAAAAGAAAGCGCAAGCATAACCCTGTGCTTATGATAGCGTTTATCATTGTGGGCATAGCCGTAACAACCGTCGTAGGTGCAATGATAAGAGGTCAGGTACAGCTTACCGAGCTGAACCAGAAGATAATCTCCAAAAGCGACGAGCTTGAAGAGGCAAAGAGTATGTATACCCAGATGCAGATGAAGGTAGACGCTAAGTTTTCCGCAGAGTTTATACAGAATTATGCCGTAACCGAGCTAAAAATGGTAAGAGCGGACGATTTTCAAAAGACCTACATAAAGCTTGCTCAGGGTGATAAAGCCGAGATACTCAAGCAGGATGAAGGAAACATTATAAAATCTCTTGTAGATGCGATTTCAGACCTTTGGTCATAATGGACTTTTGTTGTTAATATAATAGAATTATGAATTGAAATAAGTGTGTTTTAAGCAGCTTGGCATAACGCCGATAATATTATAAATTCGGCACAACCGAGGTTTAAAACACACTTTCAAATATGTGTGTATTGTGTACATATGTTTTGCCCTGTATAATGGCATGATAAAGGCAGAGCATATCGTTATAAAAGGAGTGTTGGAAGTGTCTAAGGGACCTACTGTGAGGCTTAAAAGGCGTTCAAGAATAGTTTTGGCGCTAATACTGGTGTGCGGCTTCGGCGCCGTAATATTCAGGCTGGCGCACCTGATGCTGGTAGAGGGAGATTACCTTCAGCAAAAGGCCGTTTACCAGCAGCTTACCGATACAAAGATTTCCGCCAAAAGAGGCACGATATATGATTCTACGGGAAAGGTGCTGGCAAAAAGTGCAACTGTTTGGAGAGTTGTGCTTGCACCGATTTATTTTGAAAACGATGATGAAAGGCTTATCGTATCAAAGGGTCTTGCCAAGATACTCGACCTTAAAGAAGAGGACGTGTATGAAAAATCCCAAAAGAAGCTGTATTATGTGGAGCTCAAGCGTAAGGTTGAGAGCGATGTGCGCGACCGGGTGCTTGAGTTTATAGACAAAATAAAGGAAGAAAATAAGATAACCGATGTTATAAATCTTTTGCCGGACTATAAGCGATATTATCCGCTCGGCTCTACGGGAGCTACGGTAATCGGCTTTACGGGTGCAGACGATCAGGGGCTTGAGGGTATAGAATATATGTACGACAGCTTCCTTACCGGCGTACCCGGCAGAATGGTAACTGCCAAAAACGCAAACGGTACAAATATGCCGTTTGACTACGAGCAGATGATAGCCGCACAGGACGGCAACGATATAACGCTTACCATAGACTCAACGGTACAGCAGTTCCTTGAAAAGCATCTCGAAAAGGGCATAGAGGACTATATGATTTATAACCGTGCCGTTGCCATAATGATAGATGTGAACACCGGAGCCGTACTTGGAATGGCTGTTGAAAACGGGTATGATTTAAACGACCCGTTCGAGGTATCTGACGAAAAGGTAAAAAAAGCCATAGCCGAGCTTGCCGAGGATAAACAGCAGGAGGCGCTCAGCAATGCGCTTACGGCTCAGTGGAGAAACAAGGCGATAGGCGATACATATTACCCCGGCTCGGTATTCAAGGTTTGTACGGCGGCAATGGCTTTGGAGGAGGGCGTAGTCACAACGGAATCCACATTTACCTGTACCGGCAGTTATGTGCCGTATGAGGGCGTAAAGGCTATAGGCTGTCATAATTTAGGCGGTCACGGAACGCAGAATTTTGTGCAGGCACTTTGCAACTCCTGCAACCCTGCATTTATGATGATAGGTCAAAGAGTCGGTGAAGAAAAGTTCTATGAGTACTATAAAGCCTTTGGATTTTCCGAAAAGACGGGTATTGACCTGCCCGGAGAATCTGAGGATATCTTCTTTGATGAGGACGGCATAGAGGGCAATATGTGGCCCGTTGACCTTGCGGTTGCCTCATTCGGTCAGAACTTTGCAATAACTCCGTTGCAAATGGTTATGGCGGTATCGTCTATAGCCAATGGCGGAAAGCTTTTAAAGCCTTATCTGGTTGCTAAGATAACCGACAGCGAGGGCAATGTTATAAGGCAGACCGAGCCCGTTGTGAAAAGGCAGGTAATATCAGAATCCACATCAAAAACAATGTGTGAGATACTTGAAACAAATGCTATAAAGGGCTCCGGTAAAAACGGATACGTAGCAGGCTACAGAATAGCGGGAAAAACAGGAACATCTGAGAAAAAGATAGACCTCAACGGTGACGGAGAGGACGATTACATAGCGTCATACTGCGGCTTTGCTCCGGCAGATAACCCGCAGGTTGCGCTCATAGTTTATTTTGATACACCCACCGGTATGTATTATTACGGCAGTCAGGTAGCCGCACCTGTTTTTGCAAGCATGATGAAGGATATACTGCCTTATCTCGGAGTGGAAACACAATATACCGACGAAGAGCTTCAAAAGCTGGATGTCACGGCAAAGAGCTACATAGGCAAGGCGTTGAGCGCAGCAGAAAATGAGATAGAGCAGGACGGACTCAAGCATTTGTCATACGGCAACGGAGATACCGTAATATCTCAAATACCGGAGTCCGGCACAAAGATACCCGACGGCGGTACTGTTGTACTTTATACTGATGAAAACAGCAAAGACGCAAAGGTAGTAGTGCCTGATTTAACAAACCTCACAATGGCCGAGGCAAACAGAAAAGCCGCACAGTACAATCTAAACATAAGCATATCCGGCGCAACGTCATCGGGCGAGCTGTTGTCTGTATCTCAGGATATAGCCGAGGGCGAGCAGGTAAGTCCGGGAACGGTTATTACAGTACAGTTCAGAACTAACAGCGGCGACGATAACGTTATGTAATATTATTCTTGCATTTTACGGAAAAAGCATATCATTACCGCTTTTTCCGTAAGAACAATAAAGCACTTGAAAATAAAGTTGAAATATAGTAAAATATATTGATACCGATATTTGATTAAAGGTTAGACCCTTTAGCCGGGTATAACGGATTGATGTGATTTTAAGTAAAGAGAAAAGTAATAAATGAGCTTTACAGCAAATCACAAAACCTCGGAATATCGAAAGGTAGGATTAATTTATGACAGGATTATGGACTTTAATAGCATCCGCATCTTCATTTTTTATAACGCTCATACTGGGTATATGGATGATTCCGTTCCTCAGAAAGCTCAAATACGGTCAAACTATTTTAGAGATAGGACCGTCATGGCACAAGAGCAAGGAGGGAACTCCTACAATGGGCGGAATAATGTTTATCATAGGTATAATCATATCGTCTGCGGCGTGTGTTCTGCTGTTTTACTCATCACATTCCACAATGCTGGATTTAAGAATATCCAAAGACACTACGGTACGCATATTTGCCGGATTGGGCATGGCGTTTTTATATGGCGAAATCGGATTTTTCGATGACTACATAAAAGTTGTCAAAAAGCGTAACCTCGGTCTTAATGCAAAGCAAAAGCTTGTTTTGCAGTTTGCCGTTGTAATAGCCTACCTTGCAATAATAAAGTATGTGGGCGGTGCTACCTCCGCAACCCTTATTCCATTTATAGGCACTGTGGATTTGGGGATTTTCTACTGGATAATATCGGCATTTGTGATAGTAGGAGTTGTAAATGCGGTTAATCTCAGCGACGGAATAGACGGGCTTGACGGCTCCATAACATTTTTTGCCGCCGCTATAATGATGACCATAGGAAGCTTTATCGGTATGACGGATGTAAGTATAGTTTCAGGTGCGCTTGCAGGCGGATGCTTAGGATTTTTGATTTGGAACTTCCACCCTGCAAAGGTGTTCATGGGCGATACTGGCTCGCTGTTTTTGGGCGGCATGGTCTGTGCCATTCTATACGCAATGAATATGCCCATACTCATTTTACCCATAGGAATAATGTACCTTATCGAGATGTTCTCTGTTATATTACAGGTGCTTTATTTTAAAGCCACCAAGGGCAAGCGTCTTTTCAAGATGAGTCCTATACATCATCATTTTGAGATGAGCGGCTGGTCAGAGATAAAAATAACGGTCGTATTCAGCATAGTTACCATAGTAATGGGGCTTGGCGCTCTTGCCGCCGTTGTTTACGGAGTATAATATTAACATAAAAAGTGTAATCTAAATTTATTTTTTGAATATACATTTAGTTGTGCGGCGTACATTGCCGTTCAATGATTTTGAATAAAGGAGGTCGGTGTAAAAAATGGATAATTACTATACTGTACGGCAGCACGGCGCCATAAACAGATATTGGGCGGCCGCCGTAGATAAGACCTCGCAAAAACGCAGACCGGCTTCACCGGCAAAAAGACCTTCAGGCAAACGTCCCTCATCGTCAAGACCTGCTGCACCTCAAAGCAGGCAGCGGGAGCAGTATGCGCAAACAGTCAATAAGAGAAGGCAAAAATTCAAGCTGTTTTCCGCAAGACTTGGTCTTGATATGCCGTTTTGCGTGCTTATAGTCGTATTGCTGGTTGTTGGCTTGATAATGATGTTTTCCGCAAGCTATCCATATGCTTACTATAACGACGGCAACAGCTATCTGTATTTGAGCAGACAGCTGAAATTTGCTGTAGTGGGCTTTATCATAATGATACTTGCGTCCTACTTTGACTACCACCATTTGCACAGCCTTTCGGTTCCCATACTCGGCTTTTCGTTTATACTTCTGGTAGTTGTACTTTTTTTGCCGAGCAAGAACAACATACACAGGTGGGTGGATATAGGTCTGTTTTCATTTCAGGCGTCAGAGGTCATGAAATTTGCGCTGATACTGTTTTTAGCGCACTGGGGGTCTGTCAATTTCAGGCAGATGGGTACATTTAAAATCGGTGTTCTGCCGTGTATTATAATCTATGGCATAACCGTTTTTTTACTGTATCTGGAGCCTCACTATTCCTGTATAGTTATCATAACCATGCTTACGGGCATGATGATGTTTTTAAGCGGAGTAAGGCTGAGATGGTTTGCTATTGCAGGCGGCTTAATAGTCGCCGGCGTACTGCTTATGGCTGTCACGGGTATGCTCTCATACGCAATGGAGAGAATGGACGGCTGGGGTCAGGCACTTATATATACTACCGAGGGGATGTGGCAAACCACATGGCAAACGAGAAATTCGCTGTATGCCATAGGTTCAGGCGGACTCTGGGGACTTGGCTTAGGTCAGTCAAGGCAAAAATATCTGTACCTTCCGGAACCTCAAAACGACTTTATATTTGCCATAGTTTGCGAGGAGCTTGGTCTTGTCGGCGCAATCATAATCCTTATGATATTTGCGGCTCTGGTTTGGAGAGGCATCACGCTTTCCATGAGAGCAAAGGATAAATTCGGTACGCTTTTGGGCATAGGCCTTACTGCTCAGGTAGGCTTGCAGGTAGTGCTGAATATGCTTGTTATAACAGACTGGCTGCCAAATACCGGTATAACATTGCCGTTCTTCAGTTACGGCGGTACGTCGCTTGTTATGCAGCTTGCCCAAATGGGTATAGTGCTTTCCATATCGAGGACGGCAAATATAGAAAAGGTTTGAGCAGGAATATAGCGCACTTTATACACAACACGATTATAATACATATCTATATACATGATACAGGGGGATATTGTGATGAGAATACTTTTTGCGGGCGGCGGTACAGCCGGACATATAAATCCCGCACTGGCAATAGCAGGCTATGTAAGGGATAATATCGACGGAGCGGAGATACTGTACGTCGGCGCAAAGGGAAGAATGGAGGAAAGGCTTGTACCGCAGGCGGGATTTGATTTTAAATCCATAACCGTATCCGGTTTCAGGCGCAGTATGAGCCCTTCGGCAATAAAAAGCAACATTATTACGGTAAAAAGAGCCTTTACCGCAAGTGCGGAGAGTAAAAGGATAATAAAAGAATTTAAGCCCGATATATGCGTCGGTACGGGTGGATATGTATGCGGTCCGGTAATGAGAACTGCGGCTAAAATGGGTATACCTATAGTTATACATGAGCAGAATGCATTTCCCGGAGTAACTACAAAGATGCTTGCAAAGCGTGCAAAAAGAATCATGCTTGCAGTGCCTGACGCAAAAAAGCATATGAACCCCAAGTACAACTACGTTATTACGGGCAATCCCGTCAGGACGGAAATAATAACTGCGGATAAGGCTGAGTCACGCCAAAAGTTAGGTCTTGACGAAAGACCCGTTGTGCTTTCGTTCGGCGGCAGTCTTGGTGCGGAGCGTGTAAACAAGGCCGTTGCAGGCATAATTGCAAGAAGCGGTAAGGACGGCAAATATCAGCATATTCACGCATACGGTCAATACGGCAAGTGGTTTCCGGATTTACTGCGTGAAAACGGTGTAGAGCCGGATAACTGTTCAAATTTGGATATAAGAGAATATATAAATGATATGCCCGTATGCTTAGCGGCAGCAGACATAGTAATAGCCAGAGCGGGGGCTATCACGCTCAGCGAAATACAGGCGCAGGGTAAGCCCTCCATATTAATACCTTCTCCAAATGTTGCGGAGAACCACCAGTATCACAATGCAATGGCGCTTGTAAACAATAAGGCGGCACTTTTGATAGAAGAAGCGAATCTTACCGAAGAAGCGGTTATAGACGCCGTAGATAAGCTGCTCTCCGATGCAGAGGTTTTAAAAGAATACTCCGACAATGCCAAAAAAATGGCAATTTTGGACGCAAACGAAAGAATTTTAGCTGTTATCAAAGAAGTCCTGAGCGAAAAGTAACAGACAATCCCCTATCGGAATAAACTGTCAGTAAATGACCGGTACTGTTTCCCTTTTGCAAAGCAGTTGACTTTATAAAGCTATGCACAATCCTGTTTTCTGCATTAGTATTTTCTGCTTTGTCAAGCGGAAACAGCACGGTAAAATGCGTGATAGGGGTGCTTAGTTTGGCAAGACTGCTGATAAACGGAGGTAACAGACTTAACGGTGTTATAAAAGTGCAGGGAGCAAAAAACAGTATGCTGCCTATTTTGGCGGCAACCGTGCTTTGTAAAGGAGAAAACGTTATACATAACTGCCCGGATCTGGCTGACGTCAGCTCAACGATACGTATATTGCGTTATTTGGGGTGCTGCGTCAGGCGAGAGGGCGATACGCTTATTATAAATGCGGATAAAATGGACAGGGACGACATACCGGATACGTTAATGCGTGAGATGCGTTCATCAATAACATTTTTAGGTGCGGTGCTGGCGCGAACAGGCAGAGTAAGGCTGACCTTTCCCGGAGGCTGTGAGCTTGGCCCCAGACCGATAGATTTACACCTTAAGGCGCTTAGAAAAATGGGCGCACAGATAGATGAAAGGCATGGCGTGCTTGACTGTACCGCACCCGACGGGCTTAGTGGCGCAAAGATATCACTCTCGTTTCCAAGCGTCGGTGCTACCGAAAACGTGATTTTAGCCGCTGTGCTGGCTCATGGAACTACGGTCATAACCAATGCCGCCAGAGAGCCGGAGATTTGTGATTTGTCGGATTTTTTGAATGCCTGCGGAGCGAAAATCTACGGTTGCGGTGACGGGGTTATCGTAATTGACGGAGTAGACGAATTAAGCTGTACATCACACTCGGTTATACCGGACAGAATAGTGGCAACTACATATATGTCGGCAGTTGCGGCGTCTGGCGGTAAATTACTTTTAAAAAATATAATACCGAGCCACCTTAACGGTATAGTGCCTATTTTTGAAGAATCGGGCTGTGAGATAAGCTTTTTGGGCTCGGATTTATCACTTAATGTACCCAAAAGAATACATTCGGTCAAGCTGATACGCACAATGCCGTATCCCGGTTTTCCTACAGATGCTCAAGCACCCGTTATGGCTATGCTTGCTGTTGCCGACGGCACAAGCGTGTTTGTCGAGAATATTTTTGAAAGCCGATACAAGCATGTAGGTGAGCTTATAAGGCTTGGAGCAAGCATAAAGGTAGAGGGCAGAGTAGCCGTTGTAGAGGGAGTAAGGCATCTTTCCGGCGCACCTGTAATGGCTATGGATTTACGGGGTGCGGCGGCTCTTGTGGTGGCGGGTCTTGCCGCCGAGGGAACTACCGAGATATCTGGCTTGCGGCATATCGAAAGAGGATATGAGGATATAGAGATATGTCTTGCACAGATAGGTGCCTGTATAAAAAAAGTGTAATAATACAAGCCGTAGTATAAAGCATTGAGCTTTTTGTGAATGAGTTGTTTTATGATTTTAAGGAAATGATGTATTGCATAGCTGTTATTTCCTAATCTGCGGGAACGACGTTGAAAGTGAGTTGAAAGACTTGGGAAGTGTAAATCGTAACAGAGAGAATATGCCTGATGACCGCAGGCAGACATATAACCGCAGGCCGCCGCAAAAAAGTACGGGTGCGGCAGGTAAAGGCTCTTCATCGCTAAAAGCGGACGGTCGCTCCGGCGGTCAGCAGGTCAGAAGAGGCACAGCCGCAAAAAACAGTACCGTAAAACGTAAGAACACGTACGATGAGCATAGCAGAGTAAACCTCAGAGGCGCAAAGCAGACTGCAAATACCGAATGGCAGAATAAGCCTAAGGCTCAAGGCAAAGCAAAGCCTCAAATGTCCGCACACAGACCCAAAAGCGGCGACAATGAAAGCTTTGTTCCCAAAAAATATAAGCCAATGCCGCCAAAGAAGCGCAAGAGAAGAAAGGTTATCGCTTATTTGGCAGTGCTTTTGGCTGTAATAACGGTAGGAGTTGTTCTGTCACTAACTGTTTTATTTAAAATCGAAGAAATTAAGGTCAGCGGAGATACTCGCTATGACCGTAACGATATAATCTCAAATTGCGGCATAAATATGGGTGAAAATTTGTTTTTGATAAATAAAAGACAGGCTTGCGAAAAGCTTGACGCCGAGTACCCCTATATAGAAGATATAGATATTGACCGTAAAATTCCGGGTACTGTTATAATCAATGTAAAGGAAGGAACCCCTTCATTTATGATAAACGACAGTGGTCGATATTATATAATCAGCGGCAAAAACCGTGTGCTTGAGATTGCCGATAAACAAAACCCGAAGCTGCCGATGATAAAGGGAGTTCTTCTCTCCAAAAAAACGTTGGGTCAAACTGTTGAGTTTGAAAGCAGCACGATTCGTGATGTCCTCGGAAGCATTATGAAATCTATTATAAACAATGAGGTAAAGGGCATAAAGGAGATAGATCTGAGTAATCCGGCTTCTATTACCATGAATTACTCGGACCGTGTTAAAATTAAGCTCGGTACGCCCGAAAACATAGATTATAAGATTAGGACTGCGCTGGTTATAATAACCGAGCAGATTCAAAAGAATGAAAAGGGAACGCTTGACGTATCTCTCTCAAAATCTTATTTTGAGAGAGTTTACGATATAACGTCGTCAAGCACATCCTCAAAGAATACGTCATCAGAAGCTTCGGAGGTATCAGAGCTTGAGCCGGAACCTGAGCCAGAGCCAGAGCCGGAACCCGAACCAGAGCCGGAGCCCGAACCTGAACCGGAGCCTGAACCGGAGCCGGAGCCTGAGCCTGAGCCTGAACCAGAGCCTGAGCCTGAGCCAGAACCGGAACCCGAACCGGAAGAATAAAACCGAAATATGATTTGATAACATCGAATTATCGAGTAGACATATTTGCGATTGAGGCAAGATAGAATTTTATATGTAAACTAAACAGTTTATATAAGCTTGCATTTTTATATATTATTGAAAAGTTTTAGCAGGATTTTTTATTAGATTACATATAAAATTGACAAATAAGTTAATAAGATATACGGCAAAATTCATAATTCAAAAGTGATATTCAATAAAAAACAGGCAAAAAACCATTAAAAATTGTAGCAATTATAAAAAATAAAAAAAAAGAATTTAATTCTCTTTATCTTATTGAAATTTCACAAATTATGTGATAAATTTATATAGTGTAAATTTATTTTTAGTAGTATCTTACTGTGGCTCGATATATAAAATCAGCAAGACGGGATGTATATAAATAGGAGGAAGTACATATGGCATTTGAATTGGAAAAGGATTTTAACAGCAACCTGCCTGTAATTAAAGTTATAGGTGTTGGCGGCGGCGGCGGAAACGCTGTAAATAGAATGGTAGAGATGGAAGTACGTTGCGTTGAGTTTATCGCAATCAATACCGATAATCACGTATTGTCATATTCACGCGCTACGCAGAAAATTCAAATAGGCGAAAAGATTACTCACGGCAAGGGCGCAGGCTCTAAGCCGGAAACAGGCGAGAAATCAGCTGAAGAAAACAGAGAAGAAATAGCGGCTCTCCTCAGAGATGCCGATATGGTGTTTATTACGGCAGGTATGGGCGGCGGCACAGGTACAGGCGCAGCGCCTGTAGTAGCCGAAATAGCCAAGAACATGGGAATACTTACGGTAGCTATTGTTACAAAGCCGTTCGCATTTGAGGGCAAGCGCCGCATGCTTCATGCAGAGCAGGGTATAGCCGCTCTTAAAGAACACGTGGATTCACTTGTTGTAGTTCCTAACGAAAGATTAAAATATGCCAGTGAGCAGAGAATTTCTTTACAAAATGCTTTTGAAGTAGCCGATGATGTACTCAGAAAAGCTGTTCAGAGTATTTCCGACCTTATACTTATCCCCGGTCTTGTAAACCTTGACTTTGCAGACGTTACATCTGTTATGAAGGAAGCCGGCTATGCGCATATGGGCGTTGGTCATGCTTCAGGTAAGGATAAGGCAGAAGCGGCGGCGAATATGGCTATTTCCAGTCCTTTGCTTGAAACCTCGATAGGAGGAGCAAAGGGTGTTATCATCAACATTACAGCTTCCCCGGATATCGGTCTTGATGAAATCGAGGTTGCTTCCGCAATGATAACAAAACAGGCGGATGATGAAGCAAATATCATTTGGGGTGCTGTTTTGGACGAAAATATGGAAGACGAAATGAGCATTACCGTAATAGCTACGGGATTCTATTCCGATGATAAGGATCATACAATACAGGAAGTTAAAAAGCCTGCTCCTCAGCCTGTAAAGAATACGAATATGTATGCTCCCGCACAACCGCAGGTACAGCAGCCGCAAGTACAGCAGCCGGTTTACCAGCAGCCACAGCCGCAGGTACAGCAGCCGGTTTATCATCAGTCGCAGGTACAGCAGCCGCAACCTCAACCTCAGCCTCAGCCGCAACCGCAGGTACGTCAGCCTGTACAACAGCCACAGCCGCAGGTACAGCAGATACCTCAGGTACAACAGCCTGTTTATCAGCAGCCGCAACAGTTGCCACAGCAACCGCAACAGTTGCCACAGCAACCTGCGCCAAAGTCTGAGCCTGAGAAGAAAAAAGAAGAAGAAACCATTGATGATATCTATTATGATATCATGTCGATTTTTGGCAAATAATAGAGTTACAGCTTTAATGGAGTAATCGCACGGTGGTTACTCCATTATTTTTTAGTTTAGCGGGAGGAGCTATGATTTATATAAAAGAAATCGAAAAGCCCGAAAACATTGCAAGACCTGATTATGCAAAGCTGCAAAGCTTTATTGCACATACTATGCTTAAAAGTCTTATGTCAAAGCTGTATGGCATAGATTTAACGGATTCCATGATAGATAGTGATGCTCACGGCAAGCCCTGCATCATCGGTAAAAATGCAATACATTTTAATATAAGTCACTGTGACGGTGCGGCGGTTGTTGCGTTCGGCAATAAACCGATTGGTGTAGATATAGAACGTATAAGGTGTATAAAACCTTCCCTTGCCGAATATGTATGTACAAGCAGTGAGCTTGAGTTTTTATCACGCTCAAATAATTTTTCGGAAGACTTCTTCAGGCTTTGGACACTAAAGGAAAGCTATGTAAAGGCTACAGGCGAGGGACTTTCTTATCCGTTTAAAAATGTAGAATTCTGTATAAAAGGCGACAAAATAGAGTGTAATAAGAAAGAGTTTATATTTTCGCAATACAATTTTAAAGATTTTGTGCTGTCACTATGTTATTATGCGGATGATGAAAAAGCTAAAAATGCGGGGTGCGTATTTATATGAGCTATGTTGAATTTGAAAATGTATATAAACGGTATAAAATGGGTGAGGTTACAATAACTGCGCTTGACGGAGTATCCTTCGGAATTGAAGAGGGCGAGTTTGCAGTAATAGTTGGTACGAGCGGCGCAGGTAAAACCACCGTTTTAAATATTTTGGGCGGTATGGATAACTGCGATGAGGGTACGATTACCGTAAGCGGCAGAAGAATAAGCTCTTTGAGCAAAAGCAAGCTTATATCATATCGCAGGCATGACATCGGCTTTGTTTTTCAGTTTTATAATCTCATACCTAACCTCACCGCAAAGGAAAATGTAGAGCTTGCCTCTCAGCTTTGTCACAACAGTATGGATGCGGAGGAAATTCTGGCGGGAGTGGGTTT
>CADBRB010000251.1 GCA_902796955.1 uncultured Ruminococcus sp. | reverse complement strand
TTCGACCTTGAAAATTATGTTCTCCGTGAGTCTATGGCAAGCATGGTAAGAGCGGATATGCACGCCACAAGCTTTAACGGTGCGTTGTGGTATTCAGGCGTTGGAATGGGCAAAAACTATTATTACGGACTATATAACGACAAACTCTATGAGGTTATCTTTGAAAGCGCAAATTCTGCCGATGAAAACAGTGTATACGCCGCAAGAAATATGCTTGAGGCCACATTTTATTTTGCTCAAAGCGAAGAAGAATCTAATACTTAAACGTCTTTTAACTTCATGGTAATATTAATTAGAGTATGAAGAAATCCCCCATAAGTCCATTAAGGATTTATGGGGGATAATTCTATTAATATTTAAACCAAATCTTTAGGCAGAACAATAAGAACAATGCAAATCCGACTGAAAGAACTAACACAACCAGCAAGCCCGCCAATATAGCGGAAAGCAGTGTTCCGTGATATTCCTTGTTGGTCATATCGGATAGGTGTGACTTACCGTTTTCTCCGGTGTAAGATTCATTATGCTGAGCTTCCGGTGAAATATAACGTCTACGGTTAAATTTAGGTATTATTCTAAATGAATCAAATCTTGAGCCGTCAGTCCACGGTGCATCGCCAACGTTCATATCGGCGATTATTCTGCCGTCATCGTCATCATATTTCTTTTTCAACCAAAGTCACTCCTCTCGCAATATTCTTATTTGAATTACTCTTTGCCTTCAAGCAGAGCGGTATTTTCATTGTATAGATGGCAAACCACAAAGTGTCCTTCGCCTATCTCAACAGGTGTAGGTGCTTCGGTTTTACACTTTTCCATGCAGCGGTTGCATCTTGTGTGGAATTTACATCCCTTAGGAGGATTTGCAGGGGAGGGGATACTGCCCTCCAAAATGATTCTCTTCATCTTTACATTCGGGTCCGGCAATGGTATAGCACTGAACAAAGCCTGTGTATACGGGTGCTTCGGCTCGGCAAAGATATCCTTCTTATTGCCGTACTCAACAAGATTGCCGAGATACATAACGCCTACAGTATCTGATATATGCTCAACAACCGAAAGGTCATGCGATATAAACAGATAAGTAAGATTAAATTCCTTCTGCAAATCCTTGAGCAGGTTTATAATCTGAGCCTGAATAGAAACGTCCAGTGCGGAAACAGGCTCGTCACAGATAACAAACTCAGGATTAAGCGCCAAGGCTCTTGCTATGCAGATTCTCTGCCTTTGACCGCCGGAAAACTCATGCGGATATCTGTCCTTATGATATGTCATAAGTCCGCAGGCACTCATTATTTTATCTATATATCTGTCATATTCCTCCGGCGGTACGATGCCGTGTTCCCTTACAGCCTCGCCTATAATTTCACCTACGGGCAAACGGGGCGAAAGGCTTGAATACGGGTCTTGGAATACTATCTGCATCTTCGGGCGCATTTCACGCAGGCTCTTTTTATCAAGCTTGTTTATGTCAACGCCGTCAAATATAACCTCGCCGTCGGTCTTTTCAATCAAGCGCAGTATTGTTCTGCCTGTGGTACTCTTGCCGCAGCCCGATTCACCAACCAGACCCATTGTTGTACCTCTCTCGATTTTAAAGCTTATACCGTCAACTGCCTTTACATATCCCACAACTCTCTGGAAAAATCCGTCCTTTATCGGGAAATACTGCTTTAGGTTGTTTACCTCAAGGATATAGTCCTTAGTGGGGGATGATTTCTTTTCGGCTTTCTTTTCTACGGCCTTTACGGGCTTATTTTCAGCTTTTTTGCTTGCCTTAACATCTTTAGCCATTCTTCTTTCCCTCACTTTCCTCAGCATATCTGTAGCAGGTAACAACGTGTGTATCGCTCAGATGTATCTCCTTGGGATATTCGCCGCTACAGGCGGCTACGCATTTGTCGCATCTATCTTTAAAGTAGCAGTAGTTAGGCATATTGATTGGATTCGGCACTTTGCCGGGTATGCTGTAAAGCCTATCTACCTTTTTGTTTACTGCGGGCTTGCTTGCCATAAGGCCTATGGTATACGGGTGAGCTGGATTATCAAAGATTTCCTTAGCCGTACCCTTTTCGACTATACGTCCCGCATACATAACCACCACGTAGTCGGCCATTTCGGCAATAACGCCGAGGTCGTGTGTGATAAGCATAATACTTGAATTAATCTTATCCTTCAAATTTCTCAGCAGGTCAAGTATTTGAGCCTGAATTGTAACATCGAGAGCCGTTGTAGGCTCGTCTGCAATTATAAGCTTAGGATTGCAGGCAAGTGCCATGGCAATCATAACTCTTTGACGCATACCGCCTGAAAGCTCATGCGGATACATCTTGTATACGCCATTACTGTTAGCAATGCCGACAGTTTCAAGCATTTTAATGGAACGTTCCTTTATTTCATCTTTTGTCATGCCGGCGTTATGAAGCTTAATCGCCTCATCAAGCTGTGCGCCGATTCTGAATACCGGATTAAGGCTTGTCATCGGCTCCTGGAATATCATTGATATCTGGCTGCCTCTTATTTTCTGCATTTCCGAAATAGGAGTTTTGGCTATGTCGTAAACTCCGTCTTTACCGTTGAAGCGTATCTCACCTTCAACTATTTGACCTGTGGGACGCTGTACAAGCTGTAAAAGAGAAAGGCTTGTAACAGACTTTCCGCAGCCTGATTCTCCAACTACACCTACGGTAGAACCCTGAGGTATTTCAAACGAAACGCCGTTTACCGATTTAACCGTACCTATATCCGTAAAGAAGTATGTGTGAAGATTATCGAACTCAACAACATTTTTGTCGTTCTTCATCTTTGTCATATATTCTTCGGGCGGAACGTTTTTGCGGTTTTTCTTTTTCTCAAACTCCGCTGTTATCTTGCGGTTTTTCTTGGAAATAGCACGTGACTCTTTTGCGGAGATATAGTTTTGGTTTGCTTTCTTTTCCTGTCTGGATTTTTTGTAATTCTCTAAAAAGCTCACGATATTCACCTACCTTTTCATTCTTGGGTCAAACGCATCACGCAAGCCGTCGCCTGCAAAATTGAAGCCCAAAACCGTAAGCAAAATTAAAATACCGGCAGGTACCCAAACAAATGTGAAGTTGGTCATAACGTATACGTTACTTACTGCATTGATTATATTACCCCATGAAGCGTACGGGTGTTTTACGCCCAAGCCGAGGAAGCTGAGAGTCGATTCCATGAGTATGGCATCGCCCAGACCCATTGTTGCACTTACTATGAGCAGCGGGATTACGTTAGGTACAAGGTGCCTGAATATTCTTCTGCTTACCGAAATGCCGGTAGCCTCTGCCGCTATCATAAACTCCTGCTCTCTGAGTGAGAGTATCTGACCTCTTACCATTCTGGCTATTCCGGGCCAGCCCATAATACCCAAAACAAACATCATATAGAAGATTCTCATTTTCGGGTCGATTTTAAGCGTATCCATTATTGAGCCGAGTATAAGATAAATCGGGAGTGTAGGTATACAGTACATTATATCTATGATACGCATGATAACGCCGTCTACCCATTTGCCGAAGAAGCCTGCTATACCGCCCAATATAACGCCGATAAATGTTTCAAGGAAAATAACTATAAATCCGATTGTAAGTGAAATTCTTCCGCCGTACATAAGCCTTGCAAGCACATCCATACCGTTGGAGTCCGTACCGAGCCAATGCTTTAATGACGGGAATGAATATACGTCAATAAGGTTTGTTTCTTTTTCGGTTCTTACTATATAAGTAAGGTCTTTTCTCTTTATTTTATATGTAGCTTTGTCGTCGCCTTCGCCATATACAATAGATGTAAGGTCATTATCAACAGCCTCTTTAAGTGCAAGCATATGGTCTATGTCGATTACATCGCCGGAAATTGTCGGCTGTACCATAAATGTGGT
>CADBRB010000250.1 GCA_902796955.1 uncultured Ruminococcus sp. | reverse complement strand
TGCGGGGGATAACTATTGCATTATAAGATTTTAGATTTAATAAAATTCGACGTGCTTTGCCATAGTGCCGTCATCAGAAGAATCAATAAAAGTATAGTCCCAAAAATCGCCGTAGGAAGATGCCTGTCTTCCGTTTGCGTCGAGAACAAAATCTCCTCCTTCAGAGCGCACACCGCCTGATACACTCAGCGGATTGAGGAAGTATATGCCCTTGTCAAGAGAGCTTGTCTTTACCGCAATAGCGGTTTGCGAGCCGTAGACATCAAGCTTAACGCCGCTGTCTATCATCAAACAGCTGTCGCTGCATTCACCCTCAATATCGATACCGATTGGATAGTCGCGGTTGCGGTTTACGGTCAGGCTTCCGTTACCCGTAATCTTTACGCTTCCTCCGTAGAACCATCCCCATACCCTAAGGCAATCCAAATGGTTATCTCCTATAAGATTAATGGTAAAGCCGTTGCCCATAAGATTGGCTTCCAGCATCGGCCCGGAATAATTGTTCAAGGTCAATGTATTTGTGGCCCGGTCATAGCTTATACCGGGTATATCCGCCACGGGCTGCCCCCATGTATCGTTTACATGGATGTAAGACTGTCCATCAGATGAATTTATCAGAATGTAATCCTCATTCATGACAGTTCCGCCGTTGTAACCCGTCAATCCGTTCGGTTCAAGATTGCTGAGCGTGGGGAACGCATAGTCGGCTTCTTCCGTACTGTCCTTGTTATAATTTGACGAATCGCTGTCATCGTGATAATCAGACGAGCCGTAATCATCGTAGTAATCATCGTGATGATCGTAGTAATCGTCATAGTAATCATCAAAATATTCATCATGGTGGTGATAGTACTCATCATAGTAGTCATAATAACTGCCTGACGAGCCGAATATATCATAATGAAGCGGATCGAAACCATATGACGAAAAAATTATGGAAACAGCCGCAACGGTAGAAACAATCGGCATTAAAAACATATTTTTGATGCGTTTATGAGTCTTTTGTGCTTTTTCACTGTCGCTTTCTTCATGAGAAGTACCCGTCTTTTGGGCTTGATATTCGTCATACGGGGTTATATCTGGCTGTGATTCGGAAAACTCCCGTGCAGGGCTTTCGTTTTCACAAGGCATGGTGTACTCTTGAGGGACACTTACTTTTTCCTGAACAAAGTGAAATTCCGTATCAAATGACTTGTACATATAAGAATCGCCTCCTCATGCACGATTTTGTGCAAATCAGCGGTTGTGAACGTCTACCTGCGGGAACGGACACTCTACGCCGAGGCTCTTAAATCCGAGAAGCAAATCGTGATTGAGAACTCTTGCTCCGGAGAAAATATCTTTTTCTTCTACGTCTACCACAAAGCGAAGTACAACGGCACTGTCGGCAAGCTGCTGTACGCCCAGATATTTAGGCGGAGCCTTCATCATATCGGCATGATTGTTATATATGAACTGCATAAGTCCGGGAATTTCGCTTTCTAACTTTATAAAGTCGGTTTCATAGGGAACACCGATGTCGCTTACGCTTCTTGATACCTTATCGGAACGGTTTAATATGTTTTTCATTGAAGAATTGTTGACAATCTTTACATTGCCGCCTGCATCGGTAATAGATGTAGTACGTATGCCTATATTCGTAACTGTACCGCGAAAACCGTCAACCTCAACTATGTCGCCAACATTGTACTGATTTTCAAAAATCATAAATGCGCCTGTAACAACATCGGCAATAAGGCTCTCTGCACTGAAGCCGACTATTAAGGCAACTATTCCTACGCTGGCAACTATGGTGGAAACATTTACGCCTATTATTGAAAGACCCCAGCAAAGAATAACAATAAATGTAATGTATTTTAGTAAACTGGATACAATAGAAAGTATGGATTTTGTCCGGTGGTTTTGAGGCTTGGGAATATCAAGCAGAATGGCTACAACGGTTTCAATAGCTACAACGCCGAGTATCATTACTACAAGCTTAAGCAATGTTGTTGCGTTAAATGCAACCTTAAAGTCGCTGAATTTAAACAGCTTGGTAAGTAATCCTACAGGAACGGTTATTGCCAATACAGCAAGACATACTATCATTCTGACTATTCTTGACTTATTTTTATTTTCCATTTTCTTCTCCTCCGAAAAATGTAATTTGATGCGTGAGTTTATTGCGGCTCAAAATAACCTGCAATAATCATACTGTAAGCAGATTTGGTATAGTATAATACAGCCCGATAACAAATCAAGGGCGGATTTAATTGACTCCAAAACATACTATAGTATTACAAACACACTTTAATTATTAGCCTTTTTTAGAATACAACACAAGAGATATTTCCATATTGTCATTGACATTTGTGAAATGCCATAGTAAAATGTAATAAATTTTACGGAGGTATACATATGAGCTTTAGTGATAAATTAAACGGATATGTCGCACTGATAGGCTGTACAAGCAAACAGCTTGCCGTTCAATGCGGTTTGTCTGAGGGTACAATAAGCAGATATCGCACAGGTGAAAGGGTTCCGCTGTATGAAAGCAGTCAGATGCAAAGTCTTGTGGACGGTATATGCAGTCTTATGCAGGAGAAAAACATACCTTATGAAAAGGCTTCTGTAGCGAGAGAGCTTAACACCGAGATAGATAATGGCATATCTGTAGACTATAAAACTTATATTTTTAATCTTAACAAACTGCTTTCAGCACTCAACATACGCAGCGGAGAGCTTGCAAGAGGTCTGCATTTTGACCCTTCGTATATATCAAGAATACTTTCAGGTACACGCCGCCCCGCAGATATAAGCAAATTCAGCGGAAACGTAGCCTCGTATATTGTGCGTTGCTTTAATGACAGCAGATACCTGTCTATTCTTGCAGAAATATTTGAATGTACGCAGCAGGAGTTATACTCAGGCTCTCAACTGTATGATAAAACGATACAATGGCTCGGCTCAAATTCCGCCGTAGCTGTAGAGGACCCGGTTATTCATTTTTTACAAATGGTGGATGAATTTGATTTAGACGAATATATACAGGCGATACGCTTTAATGATATAAACCTGCCGACCGCTCAAACGCTTACTTCTGACATGAAATTGTATTCGGGAATAGACGAGATGATGAATGCCGAGCTTGATTTTATTAAAACCACCTTGCTTTCAAATTCAATGGATGACGTCACGTTTTACAGCGATATGCCCATTGAAGAAATGGCAAGCGATAAAGACTTTTCAAAAAAATGGATGTTCGGCATGGCAATGCTTTTTAAAAAAGGATTGCATCTCAATATAATACATGATGTAAACCGACCGTTTAGGGAAATGATGATAGGACTTGAAAGCAATATACCTATGTATATGACAGGACAGATATCGCCCTACTATCTTCGTCATTCGCAGAGCGACACGTTTCATCATTTGCTGAGAGTTTCAGGTGCGGCGGCGATGATGGGTACCGGAATTGTAGGTTATCATTCCGAGGGCAGGTATATACTGAGTAAAACTCAAAGCGATATTGAATATTACAAAAAAATGGCGAAACGGCTCATGGGGAATGCTTTGCCGCTCATGGACATTTTCACAAGCGAAAGGAAAGATAAATTTTACCGTGAAATAAAATGCTTTTGGGATGCGGAAAGTATTAAGGTTATTTTTTCAAGTCTGCCGTTTTTCACAATGTCAAAGGATTTGCTGGAGAAGATTGAAAAACGCATGGGGATAAGTCCGCAAGACTGCGAATATATCAATGCATTCAGAGTTAAGTATCTTGATTACGTTAAGAGATTTTTAGACGCAAATCTGCTGACGGTGGAGATTCCGTATATTTCACATGATAAATTTAAAGAAGCCAAGCTCTATGTAGATCTTTGCAACATTTTTTATCCTCAAAACATTGAATATACATTTGATGAGTATATGCAGCACATTGAGGAAACAAGAAAATTTGCAGAGCAGTACGCTAACTGCACACTTATTGAAAATCCGCACCCTGCGTTTAAAAATATAACCTTCTATTTGGTAAAAAACAAATATGTGGTTGTGTCCAAGTGCAAGTCGCCAACAATTCATTTTATAATACATCATCCAAAACTCGTGCAGGCACTCCAGAATTTTACGCCGTTGATTAATGATTAATGATTAATGTTTAAGCTGTACGCACAAGTCATGCGTACGGCTTTTTAATAGGCAAAACCGCATGAGAAAATGTAAAATTTATTTTTACAAAATCGCAATAATCTTTCACTATTTTCACAAACTTTTGCTAATTGGTTTTATACTTATTGTAAGATTATATAAATAATGCCCGTATAAGATTTTGAAAAAGCTGTGTTTTTTGAATGTATAAATTTTAATTTCACATAAATTTCATATAAGCCGATTTTTTTTTGTAACTTTCGTGATTTTAAGTACCGAAAATGGGCATTTTAGGCGATTTTAAGTAATATGCACCAAAAAAATTTCAGCTTAATTGACATAAAGGCGTTAAATAAGTATAATAAAATCATAGAAAACTGGGTGCGCTATATCTATACGCACAGCAGGAATTTTAAGATAAACGGAGGTATAGACATGAAAAAGAGCATTTTTTCTATCGGTCGTAAAACTCTGGCTGTAGCGCTTACGCTGTTGATGGTATTTACCGTATTACCAATGGCAACAACACAGGCAGATGCGGCAACCGTAAGAGATAAGGCAGTAGCCTATATGCGCAACATGGCTACAATAAAATGGACACCGAGCAAGACTATTCCGTACTGGTCGGGCGGTACAAGGTCATTTAAGGCCGGCACAACCTATAAAGGTATGCCTTATACGCAGAACAACAGGCAGAATCTTGCAACCTTTAAAAAGTATTTAAAGAACGGCAAATATGTAGGCTCGGCAAAATCCACTACATACGTAGGCAATGACTGCTCATCAGCCGTAAGGTTTGCATGGCTCAACGGAATAAGTGCAAAAATAAGCTTCAGCTATACGGGCAATATGTTCCCCGGCAGCAAGACAGGCACTTTGGTAGTAGGCTCATACAGCGCAAACAGCACAAAGTCAACAAAGGCTATCACCACAAGCAACGGCACATCAAAAATGTATGCTTCATATGCTAAGCTTCAACCCGGCGACGCTATCTTTGCAAGAGTAGCAGGCGTTGTAAACCACGCAAGACTTGTTACTAAGGTAACCGGTTCCGGTGCAAGCGGCAAGGTATACTGCATTGAGCAGTGCGGTATGTCCACAGCAAGAGGAAATACCACATGGAACGTAGAGAAGGCTTATACATTTAAGCAGCTCTACAGCACATATTATATTCCGATTACCTGCAAGAAGCTTAAGGACAATTCAGTAGTAGACAACGGCAAATCCGAGCTTAAAATAGCCGGCGCAAACAAGCCGTCCACATTAAAGGAAGGCACAGCGTTCAGCATTTACGGAACAATAACATCTAACTATAAGATAACAAAGGTAGTTGTAGGTGTTTATGATTCAAAGGGCACTGCTATTTCAAGTAAGACCGTTAAGCCTAATGCAACATCCTACAGCCTGACAAATATATCTTCAGCTATAAAGTTTGAAAAGGCTAAGAAGGGCTCTAATACATACAAAGTAGTTGCTACCGATGAAAAGAAAACAAAGACTCTTGTAAACGTAACCTTTAGCGTTACCAAGGCGGATGCGGCATCTACAATATCTATTTCAAACTACAATTATCCTGCGGCTAACTTTGTAAAAGGCACTCCGTTTGCAGCGGCGGGCAAGGTTACATCAAACTACAAGATTAAGAGTGTTACAGCCGCTATATACAATTCAAGCGGTAAGGCAACATATACCAGATCTATGCCGGCCTCCGGCAAAACATTTGATGTAAGCGAGCTTGCACCGGCTATAAAAGCTAATCTGCTTAACGTCGGCAGCTATACTTATAAAGTAACAGCTACAGATGAAAAGGTTACAAAGGTACTCCTTTCAAAACCGTTTACAGTAAAGGCTACAGCCGATAAGGAGTCAACGTTGAAAATAGCAGGCTATAATTACCCGACAAAGATGAAGGAAGGCGAAAACTTCTCAATCAAGGGTGATATAACCTCTAACTACATAATCAACTCCGTAACGGTAGCTTTGCTTGACAGCAAGGGCAACACTGTTTCATCTAAGACAGTAAGCCCCAAGGCAAAGACATATTCGATAGATGCAATAAAGTCTTACGTTAAGTTTAAGTCTTTAAAGGCCGGTACAAATACCTATAAGGTAACGGCAACCGACCAAAAGAAAACTGCTGTACTTGTTAATAAATCAATAAATGTACAGGCGGCTCCTGCGGCATCTACATTGAGTATTTCCAGCTTTAACTATCCAACGGGACTTTACTACGGCGAGATTTTCTACGTAAGAGGAAATGTTAAGTCCAACTATAAGATTTCATCGGTTGTTTACGGTATTTATAACGAAGACGGCGTTGCAGTGTCAACAAAGTCGTTCTATCCGAATACAACAATCGCAAATCTGACAACATATAACTACTTTATTAAGACTTATAATCTTAAAGAGGGTACATATTATTACAAGGTTACTGCAAAAGATGAACAGAAGACAGAAACTCTTGTAAATCAGAAGTTTACCGTTAAAAATTCTGCTAAGTCTATCTCCTACAAATCATATACTACAGCTTACAGAAGCACATACAAGGATCCTAACAGCTCATTTACATATAAGTGGTCAGACGAGTTCTTTAACTTTGACGCTACTAAGGCTACTGAGAGTGCAAGCTCAAGCAGAACCGGTAAATTCGCAACGGCTTCCTGTGCTATGGCATCTGCGGCATATGTTCGCGATAATATAGCAACAGCCTTGAAGAATATGGGCTTCACAATAAAGGTACATATCAACTATAATGCTAAGGGCGACGAAAGTGTTGCCGATGTCAACAACAACGACATTATCGGCTATACAATAGCTACCAAGGATGTTTATGTCGGCGGTGTTAAGCAGTACAGAATAAATGCAATCATAGTTCGCGGTACAAACGGCTATGAGTGGGTAAGTAACTTCAATATGGGTACAACAGGTGTTCATAGAGGCTTCCAGCTTGCTGTTGATAAGCTTTACAATTCACTTGCAACATACTTAACAGGCAATGACAAGGAAAGAGATAGAATTTGGATAACAGGTCACAGCCGTGGTGCTGCTGTAACAAATCTTCTCGGCGGAAAGCTCAGCCAGAATCAGGTTTATGCAAAGAGAGAAAATATTCATGCATTTGCATTTGCCTGCCCGAACACAACAACATCTCCGGTTAGTTATAAGAACATACTTGCATACAACAATGAGTATGACTTTGTTACAAATGTTGCTCCTGTTAAGTGGGGCTTTACAAGAAACGGCGTTACCATCAATGTAAATGAAACCAGCTCAGACTTCCCACAGATTAAGACGAAATTCAAGGCTATAACAACATATACCACAACTGGTCTTATAAAGAGAACTAAATCCACTGAGTATAAGGGCTTGACCAAATCTCAGATTGATTCTATAGTAAGCGGAATGGGTAGCTATTGTCCTTCTCTTGATGATTACTATAAGAGCTATACATACAAGGATTTACTGAAGAAAGAGCATACAAACAGCCCGAGTAAGGTATTTAATACTCTCGGTAAGGTGCTTTCAAAGATGGTATCTATGGATACGGTTGACACCGTAGGTCTGATTATTAAGGGCGACCCCGCAACAGACTTGATTTTCACCATAGTTAAGTGTGTAAACGGCATTAAGCACGCACACTGCCCAGAGTTCTACCTTGCATGGATGCAGGTTTGCTACGCATAATAATCACGTAAAACAGTAATGCGGTTGATAATTCCGGCTTTTGACCGTTTACTGATTTATAAAACAATTAAAATCTTATAAGTCATTGTGCTTATCTGATAAAAATAATAGCGGCACTGTAGCTGATACTTTAGCTACAGTGCCGTTTCAGATTGTCGCAAAACCGCTCAGACTGCGCAAAAATACTTAATGATGAAACAGTATGAATAATACTAATACTAATTATCATTAAAACGGTTTAAACAGGTGTTAGCGGAAAATTTTACTTAGAGAAACGGAGGCAGGCTGTGCCTGCACG
>CADBRB010000249.1 GCA_902796955.1 uncultured Ruminococcus sp. | reverse complement strand
CCTTGCCGGATTTTACAACACGGTTTAATCCGTCAAGAATATCATAAACAGGCGTCAGCCAATCCCACATATGGTAGATATACAAATCCACGTAATCCATGCCGAGGTTTTTAAGACTTGTGTTAATCATATTTTCGATATGTTGTTGACCGCTTATCCCGTTTGCAATTTCGTCCTGTGTTCTGGGGAGAAACTTTGTTGCGACAATGACGTCCTCACGCCGTACCGTTTCTTTTAAGGCTCGCCCTACGTATTGCTCGCTTGTGCCGCTTTGATAAGCGATTGCTGTATCATAAAAGTTTATCCCCGATTCAAGACCGCAACGTATAATCTGTCTTGTATTATCTTCATCAACAGTCCAGCTGTGCTGACCTCTTGACGCATCGCCAAAGCCCATGCAGCCCATGCAGATTCGTGATACGTTTAAATCAGAATTGCCGAGTTTTGCATATTTCATAGTTAATCCTCCTTATAGTGCTATATAAGAGATTTAATTTGAAATAAATCAATTCATTTTTCCGCAGTTTCCAACCTTTTCTCCTGTTACAAAGTATTCATAGGTCGGAAATTCAAACAGCACCGGTTTAAAATTATGATAGTCGATTTTGCCGCTTGCATTCAGTACCGAATCATCGGCATAGGTAGCAAGAATTTTGCAAATAAAATTATCAAAATGCTCCAGCTCGTAATTATCGTCAACCTCACACTCAATAGATATCATGGCGTCGTTAATCAGCGGTGCTCCGTTATCGCCTGCCGTCCATTCAAACATTTCGGATTTATCAAGCTTGTTTCCGCTTATTGTACCTGTTTTATCTGCTTTTGCAAGCCACGATTCATCTACTATATTGACGGACAGCTTTTTGTTCTCTCGTATACCCTTGTTGATATAGTGAGCCTGAACAAGGGAAATCATAAGATGACTATGCGCTACAGTGCCTGCATGAGCCGCCAATGTCCATGTCGGTTTGTCATTTACCATTGCACCCACAACAATTACAGGGCACGGATACAATGCGAGAGTTGCTCCGATGTTTTTCTTGCTCATTTTACTTCATCTCCTTTTCCCAAAAGCGGATAACGTTTATACCAAGGCTGTCGGCGGTTTTTTCAAGCTCCGCAGTTTCTTCCTCGGTCAGATTTACGTTCATAGCCTTAACTGCATCATCAACATGAGAAGCCTTAGTAACTCCGATTATCGGCAGAGTACCCTTTGCAATCGCCCATGCAACGGGAATCTGAGCAGTATCTACACCGTATTTTACGGCGAGCTTCTTTAGCTTTGTGTTTAATACCTCCAGCTTATCAAGCACCGGATTGTACGCTTGCGCTCTTGCAGAGCCTTCCGGCATTGGATGCATTGAGTCATATTTGCCTGAAAGTGCGCCCTGCTCCAGTACCATATATGAGAAGAAATAAATTCCGTTTTCATGGCAGTATTTCAAAATTCCGGAATCCTCCGAGGAGCGGTTTAGAAGGCTGTAATGATTTTGAACTGCGGAAAGCTTCAAACCGTGACTTTTCAATATCTCATCAGCCTGTTTAATCTCGGCAAGATTATGATTTGAAACGCCGATTAAAGGAACGTTGTCTTTGCCCTCAAAATATTTTGCCAGCTCCTGCGTCCAGTGAGGCGCATTCCACACGTTGTGAATCCAATAGATATCGAAGCGGTCAAGGTTCATCAGTTCAAGCTGCATTTCAATCATATCTGCCATTGCCGTAGGCTTGTCACTTGCACACTGAGGTGTAAATTTATCTGAAACAAGGTAGGAATCTCTCGGCAATCCATTCAAAAATCCTGCAAGTACCTTCTCCGAAGTTCCCATACCGTAGGCATATGCGGTATCCCAGAGATTAAGGCCGTTTTCCATTGCCGTATCAAAAATCGGGCGTAATGCTTCGGCACCCAGATTACCGCCGAATGTTCCGTCATTGCCCCATGCCCATGCTCCAAGTGCGATTTTAGGTAAATTAGTCATTACTTTTCCTCCTTTTCGTTTTTTATTTATTATCCAACAGCCTGATCAGGCAGTTGTAAGTAATTTCACTGATAGTTTGATATACATAGTCAACCCCTGCGTCCTTCATTGCCGTACGCTGTTTTTCGGTTACTGCGGTATAGGGATAAATGCCGAACATAAAAGGGAAGAACATATATATAAAGTTTTGTATGTCGGATTCGCTCATTTTCGGGCAAAACTTTTGCAGGAGCATATGCATCAGCTGAATTGATGCTCCGTAAGCCGTTTTGAAAGAAGTAAGACGTTCTTGCCGGCTGTTTTCCTCCATATCGTAGTTATTCATTGAGAGAAGCTTTAAAAGCTGTTCCCGTTTGGCGAGAGATTCCGCAATCTCAGACGCAAGCTGCTGTGAGCTTAACGCTTCATGCGTGTTTAAGATGTAAGTAAGATCTTTGTTCCAGCGGTCATACTCTCTCTCGTATAAAGCAAGAAAGATTTCTTCCTTGGTTTGAAAATAGTTATATATTGTCGGACGTGAAAACGGAACAACATTGCCAATCTCTTTAAGCGTGATTTCCTTAAAGCTCATAGTTCGGTAAAGCTTTTCACACGCATTAATGATTTCCTCTCTTCGCTCCGTTATCAATTCCGGTGTTCCTTTAATCATAGGCTCTCCTTTCTGTGAAACATATTGGCTGACATCGTGTCAGTAAATATATTATACATATCTATTGACACCGTGTCAATAGGTTTTTAAAAAAATTGCTTCTGTCTTTTAAAAGGTGGCAAAAGTGACAGTGGACAGCAGGATAAATTTATGGTAGAATTTAGCAGGGAAGAGTTGCATGATTGATGTAAAATCACTGGTAACAGGCTGATTGATTACTCATCGGTTTTCCTGAAAATCAAATAAAACAAAGAAAGGAAATGAAAATGAAAAAACGCATAAAACTACTGTCACTTCTGCTTGCTTTATTGCTAATGACCGCAATATTTACCGGATGTGCCGAAAGAACACGTGCCGCACAGAACGACGAAAAGGATTTGACAAAGGACACAAAGATACTTGTGGTATACTTTTCATGGTCGGGTCATCTTGAAACCATGTCGCACTGGATAGCCGATGAAACCGGAGCGGACATAGTGCGTGTGCTTGCAAAGGAAGAGTATTCCGAGAGCTATAATGAAACCACAGACAGGGCGAAAAAAGAAAAGGACGAGGGTATTCGTCCTGAAAT
>CADBRB010000248.1 GCA_902796955.1 uncultured Ruminococcus sp. | reverse complement strand
ATGGATTATTGGGTATTCTCTTAATATAGGCGAACTTTATCAGCAGATACATCTGCACACCGTATCTGCTGAAAATTTCAAATAGTGGGACAATTCAGAAAAAACAGCTCAGGAGAACCTGAGCCGTTTTTCTTTTTATTGATAATTGTGATTCTGTTTAAGTACCATGTCCTTGACTTTGAGAAGCGAGGTAGTGGTACTTCTTTCATTTTCAGAAAGCTTCATAGTGATGAATTTTATTGTTTCCTCATAATCCGGTATCATGATATGTTCAAGCGCATTAACACGTCTGCGAGTCTTTTCGATCTCATCAGCCATGAGCTGACAGGACTTCTCTATCTCAGCAAGCTCTATCATTTTTGGGAATATGCTGCTTAGAGCACTTACAGCACCGTCAAGGTCAATAGAGGTGAACGCCATGCCATATGAATATATATCATTGCTGTTGCTGGTCTTGAATTTAGAGGAGAACTTCGGGACTTCAACACTCATCGTGTTCTTTTTATCCACAGATATCTCTACCTCTTGTTTTGGCATGAGCAGAGCGGTTTCAAGAATTTCTCTCTGCATTACAGAGCCGGCAACGGACATATATTTATTTGCCTCGGTTATCCCCTTCTCGACCTCTGCGCGAAGCCTTCGGTTCTCCTTTATCAGTATCATAAACTGACGCATGAGCTCGTCACGCTTATCCTTCAGCAGACGGTGGCCGCGGCGTGCAGACGCGAGCTTTTTCTTGAGGTTGCTCAGTTCCATTCGTGTCGGATTGACGTTAAGTCTTGCCACTGCTGCTCACCTCATTTCTGAGTATCATAATACATGACAAGGTATTCTTCCTTTATTCTGCGAAGCTCGCTTCGAGGAAGAAGCTTCAGGAGCTGCCAGCCTATCTCCAGAGTCTCCTCAATGCTTCTGTCATTTTCAAAGCCCTGAGATACATATCTCTTTTCAAATTCGTCCGCAAATTTTGCATAAAGCAGGTCTGTCGGAGTAAGCGCAGCCTCACCAAGCACGACCATAAGCTCCTTTGCATCTTTTCCGCGTGCGTATGCCGAGAAAAGCTGATTCATAGTATTTGAGTGGTCTGCTCTTGTTTTTCCTTCGCCTATTCCCTTATCCTTAAGACGTGAAAGTGACGGCAATACGTCAATCGGAGGAACTACACCCTTGCGGTGAAGCTCACGGCTGAGGATTATCTGACCCTCGGTAATATATCCTGTAAGGTCTGGTATCGGGTGAGTCTTGTCATCTTCAGGCATTGTCAATATCGGTATAAGTGTGATACTGCCGCTTTTACCCTTTTGTCTTCCTGCTCTCTCATATAGTGATGCAAGGTCGGTATACATATATCCCGGATAGCCTCTGCGTCCCGGAACTTCCTTACGTGCGGCAGAAACCTCACGCAAAGCGTCTGCGTAGTTCGTTATATCCGTCATAATAACAAGAACGTGCATATTAGCGGTAAATGCTAAATATTCGGCGGCAGTCAGTGCCATTCTCGGAGTAGCAATACGCTCTACAACAGGGTCGTTTGCCAAGTTTACAAACATTACAGTTCTGTCGATAGCACCTGTTTCCTTAAAGCTTTCTATAAAGAAGTTGGATTCCTCAAAGGTTATACCCATTGCCGCAAATACAACAGCAAAAGGCTCTTTTGTTTCTCTTACCTTTGCTTGACGTGCTATTTGAGCCGCCAAATTAGCGTGTGGCAAACCGCTTGCGGAGAATATAGGAAGCTTTTGACCTCTTACAAGCGTATTTAAGCCGTCAATAGCCGAAACACCTGTCTGTATAAACTCCTGCGGATAGCTTCTTGCCGCAGGATTCATCGGCAAACCGTTTATATCAAGTCGCTCATCGGGTATAATCTCAGGTCCGCCGTCCATAGGCGAGCCAAGTCCGTCAAAAACTCTTCCGAGCATATCAATGCTTACTCCAAGCTCCATGCTTCTGCCCAGAAATCTAACCTTGCTTTCGGCAAGATTGATACCGGCAGAATTTTCAAAGAGCTGAACTATAGCATCCTGTCCGTTAATCTCCAAAACCTTGCATCTGCGCTTATCGCCGTTGCTAAGCTCTATAACTCCCAAGTCATTATAGTTTACATCTTCGACGCCCTTGACCAGCATAATAGGACCTGCTACTTCTTCGATTGTTCTATATTCTTTTGGCATCAGTAATCCTCCTCGCTGTTCTTTCCGGCGTCAATTTCCTTATCAAGCTGATGGAGTATGTCGTCATATTCCTTCTTGATTTTATCTACCGTAATGTATTTAAAACGTCCGATTCGCTCTCTAATCGGCATTGAAACAAGATATTCTATGTTCAATCCGTCATTGAGAGCCGCAACGCTCTTATCAAAGTATGCCAGTACAAGCTTTAGCATTAGGTACTGCTTTTCAAGTGTTGTATATGTGTCAACCTCATGGAATGCGTCCTGATGCAAGAAGTCTTCACGTATTGAACGTGCCGCTTCAAGCTTTAACCTGTCAGATGCCGATATAGCGTCCATACCGACAAGCTTGACAATTTCTTCAAGCTCAGCCTCTTCCTGCAGTAATCTCATAATCCTTGCTCTGCAATCCATCCAGTCTGGCGATACATTTGTATTATACCAATTTGCCATGTTGTCAACATACAGCGAATAACTGTTGAGCCAGTTAATTGCAGGGAAATGCCTTTTGTATGCAAGAGCAGAATCCAAACCCCAGAATACCTTTACAATTCGGAGCGTAGCCTGAGAAACAGGCTCGGAAATATCACCGCCTGGCGGTGAAACGGCACCTATAACCGAAAGCTCGCCAACATTGTCCTCTGAACCGAGAGTGACAACTCTTCCGGCTCTCTCATAAAACTGCGCAAGCCTGCTACCCAAATAAGCCGGATAGCCTTCTTCACCGGGCATCTCTTCAAGTCGACCGGACATCTCTCTGAGTGCTTCCGCCCAGCGTGATGTGGAATCAGCCATAAGTGCAACGGAATAACCCATGTCACGGAAATACTCCGCAATGGTTATACCTGTGTAAATCGAAGCTTCACGAGCCGCAACAGGCATATCTGACGTATTGGCAATCAATACTGTTCTTTCCATAAGCGAATGACCTGTTTTCGGGTCAATCAATTCAGGAAATTCATTAAGCACGTCAGTCATCTCATTGCCGCGTTCACCGCAACCTATATAAATAACTATATCAGTTTCAGCCCATTTTGCAAGCTGGTGCTGTACAACTGTTTTTCCGCTTCCGAACGGACCCGGGACGGCGGCAACACCGCCCTTTGCTATCGGGAACAACGTATCTATAACACGCTGGCCGGTAACAAGCGGCATCTCAGGCGAAAGCTTTTTCTTATACGGACGACCTACACGAACAGGCCACTTTTGCATCAAAGTCAGCTCTGTTTTTTTACCGTTTTCATTTTCTATAACGCAAACAGTATCTGCAATAGAAAAGCTTCCGCGTTCGATTGAACGTACAATGCCTTCACAGTTCGACGGTACCATTATCTTATGAAGAACTACATCGGTTTCCTGCACGGTTCCGATTACATCGCCGCCATACACGTGTTGACCTACTTTGACGGTAGGTTTGAACGCCCAAATCTTTTTTCTGTTAAGTGACGGTACTTCAACGCCTCTTTGCAGATTGTTTCCGCTTATTTTCATTATCTCATCCAGCGGTCTTT
>CADBRB010000247.1 GCA_902796955.1 uncultured Ruminococcus sp. | reverse complement strand
GGCTTTCGGTACTACTTATATATGGAGATTGAGATACGGCTATAAGATATGCCGATTTAAGGATTTCATTATCAAGGAGCTTGCCGTTGATAATGGCATTCCGTGTTATACATACCCAATAGGTGCAGGCGATATAAAAGAGGCGATAGATGAAATTATCAAGGATGCAGAGGAAAAGGACAGACGTCTTTTATTTGTTGCGCTTGCCGAGGATAACAAGAATGAATTGGAGCGTCTTTACCCGCTGAAATTTGAGTTTACAGATGTACGTGACAATGCAGATTATATATATTCATCTGTAAAGCTTGCTGACTTAACAGGCAGAAAATACCACTCAAAGCGCAATCATGTTGCTGCATTTGAAAAAAAATATAACTGGTCTTATGAAAAAATAACTCCCGAAAACTTTCCGGATGCACTATATGTATGCGGCAGGTGGTGCGCCGAAAACGGATGTACAAAGGCAAATCCGATGACAAGCGAGTTTTGTGCCATAAGAGAAACGTTTGCAAACTATGAAGAGCTTGGCTTTACAGGCGCCTTACTGCGAGTGGACGGCAAACCTGTGGCTATGACCGTAGGTGAGAAAATAAACGATGATGTGTTTGTTGTACATTTTGAAAAGGCATTGCCTGAGTATGACGGTGCATATGCCGCCATAAACCGTTATTTTGTAAAAAACGAGCTTTTATCATATAAGCTTATCAATCGTGAAGAGGATATGGGTATTGAGGGCCTGCGCAAGGCAAAGCTCTCATACAGACCGGAGCTGTTATTGAAAAAGTATAACGGCTTAATAAGATTATGATTACGTTCAGAAAGGCTCTGCCTTGCGATTTGGAAGGCATGGTGCGCATTTGGTGCGATTGCTTTGGCGACAGTGAGTACATAGTGAAATACTTTTTGAACTGCGGATTTGATTCGTATGTTGCTCTTTGCGGCGATAGCGCAGTGGCTATGCTGCATTTTATGAAAACCGAGATTTCACTTAAAAACGAC
Organism: uncultured Ruminococcus sp.; assembly: GCA_902796955.1. Classification (GTDB taxonomy): domain Bacteria; phylum Bacillota; class Clostridia; order Oscillospirales; family Acutalibacteraceae; genus RUG14223. The sequence continues at coordinate 5,541 of CADBRB010000247.1, read as the reverse complement.
ATAAAAAATGGTGTATATTTATATGCGGCGGCTACACTTCCCAAGTATAGAAACATGGGTATAATGAGCAAGCTTATTAGGTTTGCAGAGCAGGATGCACTGAAGAATGGAGTAAAGTTTATTTGCTTAACACCGGCAAATCAAGAGCTTTTCACGTTTTATAAAAGGCTCGGATATAGAGAATTTTTTAAAACAAGATTTATAACGGTAAAAAGGGCAGAGCTTGAAAAAAGTTGCAAAATTGCAGGAAATACTACAAAATATTCATTTGACATTATTGCAAATTTAAGGTTTAATATATATTGGAAAAGAATAGGAAGTATACTGTACCCCGAAGACTATATAAGATTTGCCGTAAAAATGTATGAACACTACGGGGCAAAGCTTATTTGCGGTAAAAGCGGTTATCTGCTTTTTTGCAATAGCTCTGACGGGACTGCGGAGGTTTTGGAGCTTGCCGCTGAGAAATATGAATATGCCGAGCTTTTTGGCAGGTTGCTTGAGGAAAGCCGCAGTGAGTATTTTAAGTTCAGGCTTCCGGTAGATTTTACAGATTTCACCGATGAGGGCGATGTGCGATTTATTGGTGTAATAAAGTCTTTTATACCGATTGAAACCGGTAATGCAGAGCCGTATATGGGGCTTACGCTGGATTGAATACAAATATTATATAAGCTTAAGTCGGTATATTCCGGATTTATCTGCTTTTTGAAGTATTAAAAGTATAGTGAGGAGAGGACAATATGATATATGTTTTTTTGGCGGACGGATTTGAAGAAATAGAAGCACTGGCAGTTGTGGATATTTTAAGAAGAGCCGAGCTTGATGTTTTAACGGTAGGTGTAGGCGGTAAGCTTATTAAGGGTGCGCATGGAATCAGCGTTGAAGCAGATATAACTCAAAAGGAAGTAACTACGGACGATATGACGGCGGCAGTTTTGCCCGGAGGAATGCCCGGAACGCTTAATCTTGAAAAATCACCGATAGTGCTTAGCTCTATAGATTATTGTATTGAGAGCGGGCAATATGTGTGCGCCATTTGCGCCGCACCGTCTATATTGGGTCATGCCGGTTTGCTTGAGGGCAAAAGGGCAGTTTGTTTTCCCGGATTTGAGGATCAGCTCAAAGGTGCTGATGTAACAGACAAATTTGTTGAAGAGGACGGAAAGCTTATTACGGCAAAAGGCCCCGGATGTGCAATAGAATTTGGTCTTAAAATTGCAGAAATATTTGCAGGCCGCACTAAGGCGGATGCCATAAGGATGTCTTTACAATGTCCGTAAGCGATATACGTTTGATTAAGAATAAAATTCGTGAAAAGTCCAAAAAGTTCCGTCAACAGCTTGACAGCGATACAAAAAATCAGTTGGACGGAATGATATATGAAAAGATTATAGCTTTAAAACCATACCGAGCGTGTGAAATTATACTTACATATGTTTCAACCTCTATTGAGGTAGACACGCTTGAACTTATCAAAAATGCGCTGGCAGAGAAAAAAACAGTGGCAGTGCCTCGTTGCGTGCCGGATAAAAGAGAGATGGAATTTTATATTATAAGTTCGTTTGATGACCTTGAATTCGGAACGTTCAATGTGCTTGAACCAAAGACGGACGTTTGCGAGAAGCTTACATCGTTTAAAAACAGTTTGTGCATAGTTCCGGGGCTTTCGTTTGACTGCGAGGGCTACAGAATAGGTTACGGCAAGGGTTATTATGACAGATTTTTGTCTGTATATGACGGCGTGACGGTAGGTATATGCTATAAAAAATGTGTTGAATGGAAATTCCCGCACGGATTTTTCGATAGACCTGTTGATTTGCTCTTAACGGAAAAGTTTGTACGAAGAACAGGTGAAATTAACAGAAAGGAATGAGCTTATGAGTAATGAGCCATATAACTCGGACGAGCTATTAGAGAAAAAGAATGGTTCTGCCGCCAATAAAGCCGGCTCATCAGGCAGCAGTTATGAAGACGCCCGTATGGAAAAGGTACGCAGCTTTAAGCTACAACTTGACGATTCGTTTTATGACGAGCCTGAAAATGACGGTACTCAGCCTGTTGTAAAAAAGGCTGACACATATGATGACGGTACTGCCGAAAATATAACCAGCTACAGCAGTTTAGAGAAAAAAGCTGAATATGAGGAGGCAGAAGCGGAAAGTCTGAAGCCCAAAAAGCTTTCTAAGGCTGAGAAAAAGGCAATAAAAAAACGCAGAAAGGCAAAAGCCCAAAAAACCGGTTGCCTGTTTAAGATGGTTTGGTTTGTTATGGTAGTGCTTATGGGTATTTTGCTTGGTCAGTTCTTTATGGTAGGTGTAAACGATATGCTCGCCATAAACAGAACGGACGACGCAACGGTTAATGTTTTGATACCCAAAACGGCTTCTCTTGACGACATAGCCGATATACTTGTCGAAAAGGGAGTTATCAGCAGCAAGGGATTCTTTAAGCTTTATGCGAGCGTAACCAATAATGCGAAATACTTTTTGCAGGGCGAGTATGAAATGCGCAAGAATATGGATTATCAGGCGATTGCAAGCTATTTGCAAACAAAGATAAACCGTAAGGATACCGTTACGGTACAATTTGCCGAGGGTATGAATGTACTTGAAATAGCCAATAAGCTTGAAAAGAACGAGGTTTGCAGCGCAGAAGAATTTTTAGCTATGGCTGGCTCAGACGCATTTGACGAGGATTATCCGTTTATTAAGGCGATAAAGAATAAGAAAAAGAGATACTATAAGCTGGAGGGCTATCTGTTCCCCGATACCTATGAGTTCTATAAGGGTGAAGACCCGGAAACGGCAATCAGACGTTTTCTCGCAAACTACAGAAATAAGATTTATGAAACAAAATCCCGTGTAGACGGCTTTGAAAAGAAGGTAAATGTTGAAAAGCAGGCGCAAAAGCAGAAGATATCAATGGAGGATCTCATAACCTTGGCTTCAATAATTCAGGCTGAAGCGGCTACCGAAGAAGATATGTACTATATCTCTTCGATATTCCACAACAGACTTGATACTTTAGATAACGACGGAGTAAGTATTTACGGTGAGGGAGGTCTTAACCTGTTGCAATCGGACGCAACGTATTTCTATCCGTACAGGAATAGAAACGATGTACCGAAGAGCATTAGGAAGACGTATGTAAGCAAGTATGATACCTATACTCTTAAAGGTTTGCCGCCCGGACCGGTTTGTAACCCCGGAATGAAGGCTATAGATGCGGCTCTGCATCCTTATGATACCAATTACTACTACTTCTGCCATAAGGCGGCAAGCGGAGATTCTGCGGCCGAACCGTTCTATGCAAAGACAAATGATGAGCATATCAATAATCTGTATGCCGCAGGTCTTATGTAATCCAATATAAATATAATACTATTCAACGCTTATCGCATATGCGGTAGGCGTTGATGTGCTGATTAATCAAAGCAAATAAATAGGCGGTTAATGCGGTAAATCCACGATTAACTGCCGAAGTTTCAGATATTATTTTAAAATGGTAAACGATATGAGTGGAAAAATTGAGAAAATAGAATTGCTGTCACCTGCAGGCGACAGCGAATGTTTGCAGTCTGCTATTGATTTTGGTGCGGATGCGGTGTATTTGGCGGGTAAGAAGTTCGGAATGAGGACGTCCTCGGCGAATTTTGACATGGATAATCTGAATGAAGCGGTCAAAAAGGCACACGCAAGGGGAATAAAAGTATATTTGACCTGCAACACCGTGCCTCGCAATAACGACATTGACGAGATGCCCGAATTTTTAGAGCAAGCCGGCGGTTGCGGTATAGATGCGTTTATTCTGGCGGATATAGGCGTAATGAAGCTTGCTCAAAAATATGCGCCTGATGTGGATATACATATCTCAACGCAGGCAGGTGTGGCTAATTATCAAACCGCCAATGTGTTCTATGAGATGGGCGCAAAAAGAGTTGTATTGGCAAGAGAAATGACGTTGGAGGAAATAGCTCAGTTGAAGACTCATGTGCCGAAAGAGCTTGAAATCGAAGCGTTTGTACACGGCTCCATGTGTGTGTCATTCTCAGGCAGATGCCTTATGTCCAGCTTTATGACATCGCGTGATGCCAACAGAGGTGATTGCGCCCAGCCGTGCAGGTGGAAATATCATATTTATGAGGAGAACAGGGAAGGGCAGTTTTTCCCTATATTGCCGGACGATAATGGAACATATCTGTTCAACTCCCGTGATTTGTGCATGATAGAGCATATACCTGAGCTTGTGAAGGCCGGCGTTACCAGCTTTAAAATAGAGGGCAGGGCAAAATCCGCCTACTATGCCGCTGTTACAACAAATGCATACAGGCACGCAATAGACGACTATTATAAGCTTGGCGAGGAATGGAAGCTTCAACCGTGGATTCGTGAGGAGCTTGAAAAGATAAGCCACAGAGAGTACAATACGGGCTTTTTCTTTGGCGGAGAACCCGGTCAGGTACACTCAAACGGCGGATATATACGTAAATATGACGTTGTTGCCGTTTGTGATGATTATTCCGAAGGCAATGCGTACATTACTCAGCGCAACAGGTTCTTTAAGGGCGATGTTTTAGATGTTCTGCCGCCTGACGGAATCCCTTTTAATATAACTGTTAATGAACTTTTTGATGAATACGGTCAGGCTGTGGACGTTGCTCCGCACGCAATGCAAAAGCTTGTTCTTAAATCAGAAACGATGCTCCCGAAAGGCTCGTTGCTCAGAAAAAAGCGTGATTTAACTTGATAATTTTTATTTTTAATTCTTTTAAGGAGAGATATATACAATGCAATGGACAGGACTTAATGATTTAAGAGAGAAATATTTGTCTTTTTTTGAAAGTAAGGGTCATTTAAGATTGAAGAGTTTCCCTCTTATTCCTAAGGACGACAACAGCTTATTGCTGATAAATTCAGGTATGGCACCGATGAAAAAGTACTTTACCGGGGAAATAACCCCTCCGAGAAAGCGTGTGACAACCTGCCAGAAGTGCATAAGAACGCCGGATATAGAGCGTGTGGGTATTACGGCAAGGCACGGCACGTATTTTGAAATGCTCGGTAACTTCTCGTTCGGGGATTACTTTAAGCACGAGGCGACTGCCTGGGCATGGGAGTTTTGTACTAAGGTACTTGAGCTTCCTGTTGATAAGCTTTGGGTTTCAATATATGAAAACGACGATGAAGCTTTTGACATTTGGACTAAAGAGGTAGGCGTATCGCCGGAGCGCATGGTAAGGCTCGGCAAGGAGGATAACTTCTGGGAGCATGGTACAGGCCCCTGCGGCCCGTGTTCGGAAATATATTTTGACAGGGGTGCCGAGTACGGCTGCGGAAAACCCACCTGTGCGGTAGGCTGTGACTGTGACAGATACGTTGAGTTTTGGAATCTTGTATTCACACAGTTTGACAGCGACGGCCACGACAATTATACTCCGCTTGACCACCCGAATATTGATACGGGCATGGGACTTGAGCGTCTTGCGTGTATTATGCAGGGCGTAGATAATCTTTTCCTTGTTGATACCGTACAGAATAT
>CADBRB010000246.1 GCA_902796955.1 uncultured Ruminococcus sp. | reverse complement strand
CAAGCGTTGAAATGCTGACCGATGATTGCTATGCGGAACAGCTCTGCAGGGATACCGTATGCGACCAATTCAAGCCTAAAACACTGACCGAGCTCGGACTTGAGGATTCGGCGGAAATTATTTGCTCGCTGGGTGCGCTGTTCAATTATCTTAAGGAAACGCAAATGACGGGATTAGGCAGAATCAGCGAAATAAATATATACAGCGATAATCAGTTTATGTCTATAGATTACAATACAAAGCGTAATCTGGAATTGACCGAAACAATGCGCAACAAAGAAAAAAGGGGCTCTCTGCTTTGGGTTTTGGATAAGACAAAAAGTGCTATGGGCAAGCGTCTTATACGCAGCTGGATAGAAAAACCGCTCTCGAATTTAGCCGCCATTACACGCAGGCAAAATGCCGTTGAAGAGCTTGTTGCAGACAGCGTAAGACGAGGTGAGATTATTGATACTCTCTCCGGCATATTTGATATCGAAAGGCTTATTACAAGAATCGTGTACGGTTCATCAAACGCAAGAGAGCTTCGCTCTCTATATTCGGCGGCTCAAAAACTGCCGGCCTTAAAAGCTCTTGTTTCTAATTCATCATGCAGATTGCTAAAGGATATACACAACTCTTTAGATACTCTTGACGACATTGCAAGACTGATAGATATAGCCATTGTAGACGATCCGCCCTTTACAGTGCGTGAGGGCGGCATGATAAAAAAAGGCTATAATCAGGATTTAGACCTGCTCAGCGGCGATATGGACGGAGGACATGAGGTATTATCTAAAATTGAAAACGAAGAACGTGAAAAAACCGGAATACCTAAGCTGAAGGTCGGCTACAACAGGGTTTTCGGCTATTATATAGAGGTAACTAATTCGTATAAATCACTTGTCCCGGATTACTATATCAGAAAACAAACGCTTACTAATTGCGAAAGATATATAACGCCGGATCTAAAAGCTCTTGAGGGCAGAATACTCGGTGCTAAGGAACGTGCCGTTCAGCTTGAATACAAGCTTTTTGAAGAAATAAGAAACCTTATAGCGGAGCAGCTTGAGAGGATTCAGTCTACAGCTCATGCAATAGCTCAGCTTGATTGCCTATGCTCACTGGCATCTGTTGCGGCTGAAAACAAATATTGCTGTCCAAACGTCAATCTTTCCGGCAAGCTGATTTTAAAGGACAGCAGACACCCCGTTATAGAACGTCTTTTAAACGACGCTCCGTTTGTTCCCAATGACGTTTATCTTGATACCGCAGACAACCGTGTTGCAATCATTACCGGTCCGAACATGGCAGGCAAGTCTACATATATGCGTCAAACGGCTCTTATTGTTTTAATGGCGCAAATCGGAAGCTTTGTCCCCTGTTCTTCTGCGGAAATAGGCATAGTTGACAGTATATTCACAAGGGTCGGTGCATCTGACGATTTGTCTGCCGGTCAATCCACTTTTATGGTTGAAATGACAGAGGTTGCAGATATATTAAAAAATGCGACATCAAGCAGCCTGCTTATACTTGATGAGATTGGCAGAGGAACATCTACCTTTGACGGAATGAGCATAGCCAGAGCGGTATTGGAATATGTTGCCGACAAGAAGAAACTCGGTGCAAAGACTATGTTTGCAACGCATTATCATGAGCTTACCGTTATGGAGGAAATGCTTTCGGGAGTTAAAAACTATAACATTGCGGTGAAGCGTCACGGCGACGATATCTCTTTCTTGAGAAGAATTGTACCGGGCGGTGCGGACGACAGCTACGGTATTGACGTAGCAAAACTTGCCGGTATACCGGAATGGGTAATATCACGTGCAAAGCAGATTTTGTCGGAGCTTGAAAATGAGCGTGACAATGCCGAGATAGCTGTCAAAAAATCTGCGCAAGGCAAACAGGTAAACAGCAACAGCACTCAGCTTTCGCTGTCATCCCCTATTGATGACAGAATTAACGAAAAGCTCAGCAGAATTGATGTAAACACGCTGACGCCCATTGAGGCGCTTAACATACTTTTTGAACTGAAAAAGATATCGGACAGCCGATAATTGTAAAACTCATTTGTTATGTAATAAGGGGAGTGAATGTTATGCCGGTAATAAATGTACTTGACAGGCATGTAGCCGAGCTTATAGCCGCAGGAGAAGTGGTGGAGCGCCCTTCCTCGGTTATAAAGGAGCTTGTAGAAAATTCCATAGATGCAGGTGCAACCTCCGTAACGGTAGAGATAAAAAACGGCGGCAGTACCTATATGCGTGTTACGGACAACGGATGTGGAATCGGCAGACAGGATGTTCCTAAGGCTTTTTTGCGCCATGCAACCAGCAAAATATTAACTCAGGATGACCTTGACAGTATAGGCACGCTGGGCTTTCGAGGCGAGGCACTTGCGTCTGTTTGCGCCGTTGCCAGAGTTGAACTGCTGACGAGATGTGATGATGAAAATATAGGCACGCATTATACGATAAGCGGCAGTGATGAAGTTTCGCTTGACGATGCGGGCTGCCCGAAAGGTACAACCATAATTGTGCGTGACCTTTTTTATAATGTACCTGCAAGGATGAAATTTCTGAAGAAGGATGTTTCGGAGGGAAACTCGGTAGCAGGCGTGATGGACAGAATTGCGCTGTCGCATCCTGAGGTTTCATTTACTTTTATCAGGGACGGAAAGCAACAGCTGAATACGCCGGGCAACGGCGATATAAAAGCCGCCGTTTATGCTGTATACGGAAGAGAATTTACTTCCAATCTTTTAAGTGTAAGCTATAACCTGAACGGTGTGAATGTCATCGGCTTTATATCAAAACCTACCGCCGCACGTGCTAACAGAAATATGCAGCATTTCTATATCAACGGCAGATATGTAAAGAGCAGGACGGCAATGGCGGCACTTGAGGAAGCCTGCAAGGGTTCTGTTATGGTGGGCAAATTTCCCGCCTGTGTGCTGTATCTTAACATACCCAATGAAGCTGTTGATGTTAATGTTCACCCCGCAAAGATAGAAGTAAGATTTATTGATGAGCGTCCGATATTCGACGCAGTTTATCACGCAGTTAAAAACACGATATTGAATCAGGATAAACCGAATCATATAATACTTGATGCGGATAAGAAAAAAACAGCTTCACTTGAAACATCTGAAAAATCGTCTGCGCTGTCAAGCACCAAAAAGACTTTTGTCGACGGCGTAATAAATACCGCTCCGCTTAATTCGGCAGACAATTCGATTAATAATACCGAAATTTCCGTACAAAAGGTTGACGACCCGGCGGAAGCAGTGAGCGTTGATATGATAAAAGCGGCGATAAAGTCGAACACACCTATAATCAACATTATCAAGGAACACTCCGACACTAAGAAATCTATCGTAAACGACTATGAGGACCCGCAAATCAGCATACCGCCAAAGCCGAGATATGATGCAAACGCTTTTAAAGCAGCAAAAACAGACAGCGTACACAGCTCCGCTCAGTCTGACAGCATAAAGCCGTTTGCCGAGATATTTGAAAAAAGTGCAGACGATGATATAAAAATAGTAGGCGAAGCTTTTGAAACATATATAATCGTTCAGCGTGGCAAAGACGAGCTTATAATAATTGATAAGCACGCCGCACACGAAAGAATGATTTATGAAAAGCTCAAAAAAGATAAGGGCAGCGGCTTTGCTCAATATCTTCTTGAACCTGTAGCGGTTAAAACCTCCAAGCAGGAGTATGATGTACTGCTTGAAAATTCAGAGCTTTTAAATGAAGCGGGATTTGAAATAGAGGACTTCGGCAACGGTACAATTCTTGTGCGTTCAGCCCCTCAATACCTTGATAATTACAGCGTAAAGGCAAGTATAGAGGAGATTGCCGGTCATCTGCTCGAAAACAGACATAGCGTACACACGGAACAAATTGATTGGATATATCACAGCATATCCTGCCGTGCGGCGATAAAGGCCGGCCATAAAACAAGCTCCATGGAAATGCTGGATATGGCCAAAAAACTGATAGGAAACCCGGATGTAATGTACTGCCCTCATGGCAGACCTACATCAATCATCATGACAAAAAAAGAACTCGAAAAACAATTCGGCAGAATACAATAGTTGTAAATGTGCAAAGCAGATAAGCTTTATAACTATGTATTGTATATTTACTCAGATTACCTGTGTATTATCCAAGGCGGTGGAATTTTATGAAGGACAATAAAAAATCTGATATTTTAGTTGTGCTGGGTCCTACGGCATCCGGAAAAACCGGGCTTGCTGTTAAGCTTGCGCTAAAATACGGCGGAGAAATTGTTTCAGCAGATTCAATGCAGATATACAAGGGTATGCAAATCGGTACGGCAAAGCCGACCGAAAAGGAGATGTGCGGTATAGCGCACCACATGATAGATTTTTTGCCGGCTGACGAAAAATACAGCGTTGCTCAGTATGTGGACGATGCGAAGACGGTAATCGCAGATATACAAAGCAGAGGCAAACTGCCGATTGTTGCAGGCGGTACCGGCTTGTATATTTCTTCACTTCTAAACAATATAAGCTTTACGGAGAGTCCCGTTGATGAAGCACTCAGAGATAAACTAAATGCAATTCTTGCGGAGCAGGGAACGGAGCCGCTTTTTAATGAGCTTATGTCCTTCGACCCGGAATCGGCGGAAAAAATCGGACACGGCAACGGCAAACGTCTTATTCGCGCTATAGAAATCTACCGTACTACCGGAATTACGATGACGGAGCAGATAAAAAATTCAAAGCTTGTACCAAGCCCGTTCAGAGCGTTCAAAATCGGGTTAAAATGCCGTGACAGAGCAAATCTGTACAGCAGGATAAATCAACGTGTAGATGTGATGCTTGATAACGGACTGCTTGAGGAAACACGGCAAGTTTGCAATATGCCCTGCAGTAAGACTTCTGCCATGGCGATCGGATATAAGGAGCTTATCCCCTATCTTCTGGGCGAATGCTCTTACGATGACGCTGTTGAAAAGCTGAAGCGTGAAACAAGACGTTACGCAAAGCGTCAGCTCACCTGGTTTATGCGTGATGATGAAATCCGCTGGTTTGATATTGATACATACAACGACGGAACCTCACTTTTTGCTGATGTGTGTGCTGCTTACGAGGAGTACCTGTCAAATAATCGCACATAATTTCTTGTTGACTATTCAGTTGATATATACTATACTATTAAAAAAGATACTGTTAATTAATAAAACGACTGAGTATTGTTAAATTCCTGCACTTTGATGCATTATGCAGATGCAGAGCTTATACAAATGCAAAATGCAATACAATATTTCTCTATATCTCAGTATTAACATAGGTCAAAAATATAACGTTTACCATTCACAGCTTTAAAACCCAAGTACCTGCATAGATTTAATCATTCCGGCTATGGGTATACTTGTTTATTAAAGAGGCGATTTTATGTCAAATTCGATAACAAAAAAGCTTTTTCTGTTTGCGCTGACAGCCCTTATTCTGATATATGTGGCATATTTGTTCTACAGCTCAAATTTCACAATGCTGCAAACTGAAATAGTTTACAATATAAGTGTAGAAGATACTATTGACACGCTGGGATTTGTTGTCAGAAACGAGAAGATTATAGATGAAACCGGCTCCGGCGTAACTGACTATGTACTTGATAACGGCGACAAAGTCAACAACGGCGGTGTAATCGCAAGATTCTACAATTCAACGCAGGATACTGCAAATATGCAGGAAATTGAGAGGATTAACTCCGAGATTGCAGAGCTTGAAAAGCTCGACAAAGCGGCCGCAAATCTTACCACAAATGTTGAGAGTATAGACAATCAGATAAATAATGAGCTTATTAAGCTTATGCATGAACTTAACAAAGCAAATTATATATCTGCAAGGCACAACCGGAGTTTGCTCTATTACATTAACGAGAGGCAGCTTGTCACAGGTGAGCTGAGAGATTTAAATAAAAGAATTTCAAAGCTGAAAAAGCGCCGTGCCGAGTTGCAGAATAACAGCTCTGGCAGCATTGACGCAGTTTATGCGCCTGTGTCCGGCTACTTTATAAATCACATTGACGGCTTTGAGAGCATAGTTAATTATGATGAAATTACTAAGGTTTACCCCGAAGATTTTGATAAAATCAAAAACAAACGCGGCGAATCGGGCAATAAGCTTGGCAAAATAGTTGAGAATACCAATTGGTACATACTTTGTAAGGTTTCAGCCGAGCAGGCTTTGAAAATAACCGAAAGCGGAAAAAAATACTTTAATCTTTATATTCCGTTTGCAGTTTCCGGCTCACTGCCTGTTGAGCTGTATTCGGTAAATCAACTTAATAAAAACGGACCTGCTGTAATTGTACTCAGGTGCAACAGAATAAACAGCGAAACTACGAATATTCGCACCGAAACAGTTCAGCTTGCGGTCACAGAATACTCCGGCTTGAGAATCAGCAAAAGAGCTTTGCATGACGCCACGCTTACAAAAAAAGTTGAAAACGAAGACGGAAGTATATCCGAGGTTTCACAGACTCTTCAGGGCGTGTATGTGCAATACGGCAACGAGCTTATTTTTAAGCAGGTGGTTATCACGTACTCAGGTACGGATTATGTTATTTGTAACCCGAAGCCGGACGAAAACTTACTTTTTAACGGTGAAACTGTAGAGCTGTACGATAAAATAATAGTGGAAGGAACTGACCTTTATGACGGAAAAATCGTTAATTGATGCGGATCAAAAAAAGATTGACGATATTACCTATAATTATAACGTGATTTGCGAGCGTATTGCTCAGGCGGCAATAAAGAGCGGCAGAAATCCTGAGGATATTAAATTTCTTGCCGCTACAAAGACAGTTGCGCCTCGGTATATAAATCATGCGATTTCACTGGGACTATCCTATATCGGAGAAAATAAAGTACAGGAGCTTGTTCAAAAATACGACAGCTATGATCTTAATAACTGTTCACTTCAATTTATCGGTCACTTACAGACAAACAAGGTCAGGCAAATAATTGACAAGGTTGATTTGATTCAGTCCGTCGATTCAGTCAAGCTCGCACAGGAAATTGCTTCACAATCTTTAAAAAGAGGCACAATAACAAACATTTTGGTTGAAGTAAATATAGGAAGAGAAGAAAACAAGTCGGGTGTTTACGTAGAAAATTTATTTGATTTTTTACAGAAAATCAGCAGAATTGACGGAATTTCGGTACAAGGATTGATGACAATACCCCCTATTTGCGAAAACAAGGATGAAATTCGTAAAATTTTTAAAAAAATGAATCAACTATTTATTGACATATCTGCAAAAAAGTTAGATAATATATATATGAATTGCCTTTCGATGGGTATGTCTGACGATTACTATGAGGCAATACTTGAAGGTGCGACAATGGTTCGCATCGGTTCGGCTCTTTTTGGAGCAAGAAATTATTATTGATTCTTAAAATAGATATCTTATAAATTTTGGGGAGGAATGAAAAAATGGCAGGTTTTGTAAACAAATTCAAACGTAT
>CADBRB010000245.1 GCA_902796955.1 uncultured Ruminococcus sp. | reverse complement strand
GTTTATGCTTGCCCTCTCCGTCAACACCTATGGTGTTGACACCTCTCCCAGTGTGAGAGGCAAGGCGGAGGCAGGCGGACGGCGTCCGCAGGCACTTCGCACACTTACTATACGCAAACAATAACTTTTTTACCTGCGCCTAACTACATATGCGAGCCGAATTGTTCATCCTTTTCAATAGCCTATTACGCAACGCTGATGATCACTTCACATTTATTTCCGCAAAAAACTCACAGGCAAGCTATATTAAAATAGCTTGCCTGTTTTTTATCAACTTACAATTTTCATTATTTCCTCAACAGTTTTGCTGATTTGTTCTTCATTGGTTATGGTTGGCGTTCCGTCGCCCTTTTGCGCACCGTACATTCCGAAATATGCGTGGCAACCGCCATCTATTATAATCTCTTTAAACGAATTTGGAAGATTCGTCTTATATTTATTATAGTCCTCCATTTTAAGCACCTTATCGTTTGAACCGAAGATTGAAAGTACCTTTAACGAAGTATCGGATATATCGACAGAAGCATAGGCTGCAAGAAGTATCAGCCCGTCATATTCTTCGCTGTGATTTGCCACATACATCGCACTTACCGCACCGCCGAGAGAATGACCGCCTATGTACCAGTGTTTTATTTCAGGGGACTGTACTTTTATACTCTCCGCCGCATCAACATCAAAGATTGCAAGATTAAACGGCATTTTTACAAGCACACACATTATCCCCTGCGAAGCGCAAGCCTCCATTAGCGGCTTATATGCTGTATGCTCCACCTTTCCGCCCGGATAAAAAATAAATCCCGTTTCCGCTCCATCGGGTTTAAATACTATATCACCGTTATCAAGTACCTTCTGTGTAACGCTTGTATCGGTTTTAAAGGCATCTATTGCTCCTAAATCAGCCTTGTAGTAATTGCCTGTATAAATCAAAAAAGCAGATACCGCCGCCAACAATACAAATAAAATCGACAAAAGACAAATTAACAGCACTTTTTTCTTTTTAGACATAGTTCTACCCGTAGTCACAGCCTCCTAACAGTTTTACAGTATAACAAACATTTTGTGGAATAAATAACAAAATTGTATAAAAGCAGGGAGTGTCAAGTATTCATGACACTCCCCATGATTTCATACTTTGCCGCAAAGCAAATTACTGTATTGAACAATCGAGATAGCGTTCCAGCTCCTCGTCGTCCTTTCTCTTTTTATCTCTGACAATTAGGAACGCAGTTACAGCCGCAGTTATGGCCGCAACGGAAACTATGATGCCGATAATGGTAAAAAGTGTGCCTTTTTTCTTCATAATGAACCATCCTTTCGTGATATAAAATCAAAAATGTTGAAAATCAATCTACCAATATAATATAGATAACAGGATAAAAACGAAACTTATCCAAACAACTCAAACAAACGGACAATTTGTTAACAGCCTGTTATCCCGATAAACTCACATTAGCAGAAAGCCGTATACGCATAATCATAATATAAAACTTAAAAACAGCGTGTACAACTTACTTTTAGTTTATTATATCACCTTTTTTTAAAAAGTCAATAAAAAGCTGAATTTTGCCGACTTATTTTTGTCAAAAAACGTATGTCATCACCGTTGAACACAACTGTTTCAGCCTATCGGTTCAAAATCAGCCGCACCGTGCTTGCACAACGGACAAATATAGTCCTCCGGCAGTTCGTCGCCCTCATAAACATAACCGCAGATTTTGCACACATAGCCCTTTTTATTATCTGTCTGAGGCTTTGGCTTAACATTCTGCTGATAATATGAGTAGGTCATGGTTTCCTTATCGCTCATAACTCTGGCTTCGGTCACGGTGCATATAAACATACCGTGCGTACCGAGGTCAATATATTGCTCAACCTCAAGCGACATGAATGAGTTTATATACTTGTGCAGGAATATAAGCCCGTTATCAGAACGATTTGGCATACAATCAGCAAATTTATCCACATTGCGTCCGCTTTGGAACCCAAATGTTTCAAACACCTTAAACGGAGCCTCAACCGACAGACAGTTTACATTCATCTTTCCGGTCTGCTGAATAACATGATGTGAATAATTCATCTTGTTTATCGTAACGGCTATTCTGTTTGGCGTGCTTGTAACCTGAGATACGGTATTTACGATAAGTCCGTTATCTCTTTTACCGTCGTTTGAAGT
>CADBRB010000244.1 GCA_902796955.1 uncultured Ruminococcus sp. | reverse complement strand
GCAGGAATACTGACGTATTCCGAGGACGACAACAAAGTTATGCGGAATTTAACGTAACAGATGTTAATCTGTTTTATTGAGAATTAGCATTAAAGTAAAATTAAGGGCTTGCGCCGAAACGCAAGCCCTTTTTATTGCCTTATTCTATATTAGTCGAGCTTCAGTTTTTGATATTCACTGATTCTCTTGTTAAGAGCTACTATTGTTACAATAGCAACAGCTGCAAGCAGTGTTAAAATCATAAGTCTAATACTGTTTTCAGGTGTATTCATAACATCGCCTGTGTTCTTTGTTGAATCATCGGGCGTTTCAGCATTGCGATAAGCAACGGCATATGTAGAGAACTTTCCGCTTATAACGGTAACTGTTTCGTCATCATCATCGCTGTCAACAAGACAATCAATCTTGTCCTCGTGGTTTCTCATTGTAATGAACTCTCTGCCGGCTTCAATCAAATCCTCAGGAAGTGTGATAACAAAGCTTATCGGATTCTTAAGCTCATGAATCTGAACCATATTGCCATCCGGATCAACCTTATAAAGAGTAATATCCATATACTTGGCAATAGTAAATCCTTCGGGCTTATTCTTCTCAAATAATGCCTTTTCCTCGTCGCTGATTTCCTTATCAGCAGCACCTACCTGCATAAGAACCTGATATCCGGCTTCCTTCTCACTATCTGTAAGAACAGAGCCGCAAACATCATCATAATCTGAGAAATCTATCTCATAGGCTCCCTTTTCACACGCAACTCCGCCTGCTACATCGACAGAAGCTGCATCTGTAGGTGATGATTCCGTTTTTCCGCCGCTCGGATTATCAGACGGCTGTGCATCTGTTGAGCTTGCTCCTGTTGAACCTGTGTCTGTTGAACCCGCATCCGTCGGGCTGGCATCTGTGGAGCTGGCCTTCAAGCTTCCGCCGTTGCCGCTCAATGTGTAGATCTTTCCGCCAACGTTAGCATTTGTCGATACCATAGGTATTAAAACTATCACTGAAGTAATTGATACAAAAACAAGTACCATGCACAATGATAAAATACCTAAAACTGATTTTTTTGACATATTACTTTCCTCCTACTTCCACCGACAAATTTTTTCATCAGCAGAAAAATTAATGTTTTGTAATCGAACTTTACCGTTTTTTAACGATATCGCTCAAACCTCCATACAAAAATGGTGTGAAGAATCATTTAAAACTGCAATTCCAAACATTTTTGTACTATACATAGACATTATAAAGGAAGAATTAACCGATGTCAATACAAAAGCTCAATTTTTTATCAAAAAAATGACAAAATTATAACAAATTTTTAACCTGAAAAATATCAAATTGTTACATTGCTGTGACAGTTACCGTAGAAAGGCTGTTTTTGAATACCGATCTATAAGTTTCGCTAACTATTGTATAGGTGATGATATAGGTTGCATCCGATGCAAAAATCATATCCTGAATTTGCTCTATGGATGTACCGCTCATGGAAACCTTGTAATTAATCTCAATAGCTTCCAAACCGGCAACCGATACCTTTTTGTAGCTTAACATATCAAAGCCTTCAAACACACTGCTGTATGTCTGCTTTATAAGCTCTTCTGAATATGTATTGATTGATGAAGCGCCGCTCTTGCTGAACGTGATGTTATCAGATACAGACGGATATGAGCTGTGCATGGCGATAGGCGTAGTAGCGTTAGGATCGCTTACACTGAAGCCTTCCGGAAGCTCTATGCTGAGCCCGAAATATTTGAACGTATTGCCTGTTTGAACAGATGGTGCAGTTGATGAAACGTCCGGTGTGCTTTCAACAACCGATGTTACAGGCTCGGAAGCCTCGCTTGACGTTTCTGCCGAAGCTTCGGGAACACTGACTTCAGGTATGTCAACAGTTGAAACCGTATCCGGAGCTTTTGACGATACCTTACTGCCGCTCTCCATACCCGGAGCAGTGATGTTTATGCTGCATCCTGCAAAGGAAGCAATCAGGCATACTGCCAACAATGTACAAATTAACTTTTTCATTTATGTTTCCTCCTAATATTCTTGTATTTGCAAATACAATACTATATGCCTCATCACTATAACATAAAATACGCACTTTTGCAACGATTTATTTAAAATAATTTTAAAAAAAGAACGGATACGATTGATTTGAGGGGAATTTTGCACAGTATGCACAATAAAAAATTGTTATATTCTCATATATTTTTTTGTGTTTTGAAAAAAAGGTTGTAAAAAGAAAAAAATCTGTTATAATTATTTAGGTAAGCAGTTTTACAAAATTTGATAAATTTTGGAGGTCTTAATATGAAAAAAATCAAACTATTATCCATATTATTAGCCTGTTTACTGGTACTCGGCTGTGTCCTTTGCGGCTGTGAAGGCAACGGACCGAGCGAAACCGAATCAGGCAATGTAAATGCAACACCGTCACAAGACGGCAATGACGGTGAAATTGATGTACGTCAACCCGGCACCGACGAAGAAGTGGATCTTCCTCCTGTAATCTCCGATATAGGTACTTCCTATCTGTATACGGATATTGAGGGAAGATTTACAGTAACAATTCCCTATGTTTTCAGTGAATATAACGAGAGCCGTAAAACGCTTGATTCGTTTTATATGGAAAGCGCAGAGGGCGACGCCAGCGTTACTATCAGAGTTATTGACGTTATGTCTATTTGGGATGCAAAGGGCGACCTGAAGGAAAAATATCCCGACGGTGAATTTATTGAGGAAATTGATGCTCCCGATGATTATGTATTCTTTAGAGAAGAGGTTGTAAACGGTACTACAACCTATGCAAAGGTACGTTTGAATGAGGAAGGCAACAAGGCCTTTATTGTTGAAATGTCTTACCCAGATGTGGATTATGAGCTGTTCGCTGATTTGATATATGAAATCAATATCGGTCTTCCGAGCGAATCCGGTGTTGACGGAACAGTAGATCCGCCGGTAGGTGAATAAGTATTATAATGAGCCGAGTACAGAATATGTACTCGGCT
>CADBRB010000243.1 GCA_902796955.1 uncultured Ruminococcus sp. | reverse complement strand
GAATCATATATGAAGGATTATATAGTTACATATGAGATAGTTGAGAGTACAGCAACTATGGCTACATACAGGTTAAAAGTACACCTTCAGAGCTTTTGCAAGGAGGTAAACTCTGTAGTAGGCACAAAGCTGAATGCAGGTAAATACTCGGACGGCATATCTACAGTTACAATAACTATTGACAATAACTACATAACTACCTTTGCGATGAAGGCGAATACAGGCAAGGGCTTCAACAGGCTTGCTGTCAGGCTTTCAAATTTCAATAACACTACTGTTGACGTTACTCGCTGCAAAAAGATACAGGACGATGCAAAGGCATATATTGACAGTCTGGGTACATCCTTCTCTGACGGTAAGCATACAAGCATCTTCGACAGATTTTCTGATTACAGCCCATCCTATGATGACGAAACCGAAACGTCGGAGCCGGCTGAAAATCCGTTCGATGTGCCACCGACAGAGAGCGGTGAAAGCGGTGAAAGCGATGTAAGCTCTGACAGCGGTATGGACTCACCGACATCTGATATAGAGCCTGAAATTCCGGCAGAAGAAAATCCTGAGAATCCTGAAATTCCTGAAAATCCTGATAGTCCGGAGAATCCTGAAATTCCGGTAACGGACGATGTTTCTTCTGAAATTCCGGATGAGGGCGGAGAATCTGAATATGTGCCTGACCCCATGTTCCCTTAAGCTCCACCTCAGATTAAGCAATAAGGATTGATTTTTTGAGTACAAAATTAAAATTCTGCGTTCCTGCAGAATATGACGGATGCCTTGTAAAAGTTTTTTTAAGAAGCTTTTGCAGGGTATCTGCGCATTTATTGGTAAAATTGAAAAGAACTCCCGAAGGCATCACCTGCAACGGCAAGCATATAAGAGCAATAGACACGCTGAATACCGGCGATATTGTAGAGCTATGTCTGCCAGAGGACGAAAATGCGATACCTTCCTTAAGTATACCTTTAAAGATTTTATATGAGGACGAACATATTCTCATAGTAGATAAACCGCCTTTTTTACCCGTTCATCCGGTACACGGCCATATTGACGACACTCTTGCCAATGCGGTTGCCGCTTACTTTCGCAGTAAAGGTGAAAATCACACCTTCAGAGCTATTAACAGGCTTGATAAGGATACATCGGGAATTGTTCTGCTCGCTAAGGATTCTTACACTGCCGCTTTACTTCATAAACACGTACAAAAAACATACATGGCAGTGTGCGAAGGCGTTCTTACAGGAAACGGTACTATTGACGAGCCGATTCGTCTTATGGAGGGACACTCTATACAGCGTGAGGTTGGTGAAGGCGGTGCAAGAAGCATTACACATTGGAAGGCTATAAAGAATAATAATGAGTTTACCTTGCTTGAAATAAACCTTGAAACCGGCAGAACACATCAGATAAGGGTACACTTCTCATATTTAGGCTATCCCCATGCCGGTGATGATATGTACGGCGGTAAACAAAACTGTATCAACAGGCACGCACTGCATTGTTCAAGCATAAGCTTTATTCACCCGGTCAGCGGCAAAACTATTGAAATTACAAGCAACATACCGGATGATATGCAATCCTTAATTTAATCTTTGTACCTGAGTTTTATAGAGCCTACGTGAAATTGAGCTTACAGTTTTAGCGTCTGCTTTCAAAATTATGATTATGCTTAAAAATTGCGTAATTTTTTTCAATTTTAAAAAGTATAATTGTTATGAAATTTTATGAAAGGAACCGGCTTCTAAAACAGCTGTACAAAAAATATGAGCTTAATTGAATTGATTCTTTTATCCATAGGACTTGCAATGGACGCCTTTGCCGTATCCGTATGCAAAGGTTTGGCTCTCGGTAAAATTAAACCTCATCATATGATTATCGTAGGGGCTTGGTTTGGCATTTTTCAGGGAGTTATGCCTCTTATCGGCTATCTTATAGGCAGTGCTTTCAACGAATATATCACCGCCATAGACCATTGGATTGCATTCCTGCTGTTGGGCTTTATAGGCGTAAAAATGATAGTTGAAGCTGTTAATAACGGTGATGAAGATGCTGACGGCTCTTTGAGGATTAAAACAATGTTTCTTCTCGCCGTAGCAACAAGTATTGACGCATTGTCGGTAGGAGTTACATTTTCACTAATAGACGGGGTTAATATTTATATTTCCATTGCAGCTATCGCTGTTATTACATTTTTATTAGCAGCGTCGGGAATAAAAATCGGCTCTGTATTCGGTGTAAAGTATAGAGGCAAAGCCGAGCTTATCGGCGGATTGATTCTTGTCATTATAGGACTTAAAATTCTACTGGAAGATTTGGAGATAATCAGTCTTTAATCAAAAAACAAAAGCAGTAAAAAAGCTGATTTATACTAATTATCATTAAAACGGTTTAAACAGATGTTAGCGGAAAATTTTGCAGAGCATGGCGGAGTACGCAGAAATACTGACGTATTCCGAGGACGATAACAAAGTTATGCGAAATTTAACGAAACAGATGTCATTCTGTTTTATTGAG
>CADBRB010000242.1 GCA_902796955.1 uncultured Ruminococcus sp. | reverse complement strand
GCTCGCATCTCCGCCATTGCCACTCTTCTGTAAAGTGCGTCAACCCTCGCCATAAGCTCTGACGGACTGAACGGCTTGGTAACGTAATCATCTGCGCCAACCATAAGTCCCGTAACCTTATCCATCTCCTGAGTTCTCGCAGTAAGAATGATAATGCCTATGGAATCATTCTGTTTTCTAAGCTCCTTGCATACAGATATTCCGTCCTTGCCCGGCATCATGATATCAAGTATCGCAACGTCAAATTTCCCGTTGTTCTCCTCATACTTTTTCAGAGCCTCATCACCGTTGCAGGCCTCAACAACATCATAGCCCGATCGTATAAGGTTAATGACGATAAATTCTCTTATAGCGTCTTCATCTTCAGCAACAAGTATCTTCCTCATAGCCAATCCGGTATTTACTCAATGCGGCATTTCTATCCGCACGGCAAATACCCCTCCTTTCAATAAATATATTTATATATATCAGTCAGTTGTTGTTTATAATCTCAAAGTTCTGTTGTATTTCACCGCTCTCAAGCAGTAAAGGGCTCTTGCTCTCCACCGTCTTAACGGCATATACAGTATTTTTAGCCGACGAAATACGCAAATAGCTGTCGGCATTTTCAAGCTGCTCCCATTCCTTATCGGAAAAGGTTTGAAGCACCAGCACCGGCGCACCTATCCTGTTGCGCTTCCATTCATAAAAGGTCACTTTTTTCTCACCTGCGTCATATCGGGCTGTTACGTTGCCCTGCCAGCTTGCAGGCACAACAAAGTAGTAACCGTCCGAATAATTGACAACCGTATCAAGCACCTTTACAAATTTTCCGGAATAGACGTCATATGCCATCCATTCTATCTCATTGCAAATATTGTCCGACGGCTCCAAAAGCTCCTTTGGCATCGGTTTAACAAGAGGTATTTCAAAGATGCCGTCCGAGTTTATATCTTTAGATACCGTCTGAGTATTCCTCTCGGCACAGGCTACCGTATCCTCCGCATTATATGAGCTTCGCAGTGTGCTGTCAGCCTTGTTCCAATATACTATCTCCGTAGCAAGGCTTCCGTTAGCCTTCACTCCGTCAACAAATAATCCGTTTACTGCCTCTCTGTCATCGGATTTCGCCGTAATCAGCCCATATGTAATTTTAGCGTACTGCAATATTTCGGGATTCATCGGTGTATTCATTACAACATAATCCTTACCGTTTTCATCTGCCGCAATAAGCTGTGCAACACTCTTGCTCTCACTGTCCGGCAAAGAAAGCAGAAGCACCTCGTCAAGCCCGTTTCCCGTAAAATCATTAACGAACATCTCGCTGTAGGTCTGATTCATTACAAGCTGTTCTGCACTTCCGTCCTTCAAATAGTAAATTATAAGCTGATTTGACGCTTTGGCGTAGTTGTTCATACCCACAAGTATTTCTGTATTTCCATCGCCGTTGATATCGGCAAACTGTATTCTGTTTACATCTGTGTTGTTATTCACAAAACTGCCCAGGGTGTCCCACTCATCGCCGTTTTCCTTTAAAATCATTATGTTGATTCCGCTTTGCTCCACTGTAGGCTTAAAAATGGCAATGGCCTCTTCAATGCCGTCATTGTCAATATCCTTCATAGTGATGGCCGAGCGATACTCGCCAGACTGCGGGTATTTAAAAGTATACTTTCCTCCCGCCTGGAGTTCTATTTTATCCTGTATTCCGGCCTTATCTCCCGTAGCCCTCGGAGGTCTTATGAGCGTAGTATTATCTATAACATTTGTACAGCCCGTCATCAAAAAAACAAGCGTAACAAATGCCGCACACAATCTTTTTATCATATTCAAAGCTCCTTGTCAGATATACAAAAAATCTTTCGCATCAAATACTGCGGCGCAGGTCAGCTCCGAGCCGTACGTCCGTTAAACCGGGCAATGCAGTATTTGATTTTTATGCCCTGCTCCGTAAACATCTTTTCATGCTCTGTAACAATGTTCTCTTCAATACCGCTTGCGTGCAGGTCGTTTCCGCATACGGTAATTTCAAATCCGCTTTCCTTCAGATACTCAAGGCTTTCCTCATAAAGCTCGTCATCGTCGGTTT
>CADBRB010000241.1 GCA_902796955.1 uncultured Ruminococcus sp. | reverse complement strand
TGTAAAGGCTTTTCTGCCTGCATTACAGCCGTGAATATGACCGTAATAGCATTTTTTAATATTTTGACTTATCAGTGCATCCATAATCTCAGCACATTCATAATCACCGTAAATCGGCGGATAATGCAAAAATACAACAGGCTCACCGCCAAGTGCTTTTGCAGAATTTATTGATGTATTTAAACGCCCTACCTCGCGGTTGAGAACTTTTTTATCAGCTGGACTTTCACCGCAGTCATAAAACCAGCCTCTTGTACCGCAAATAGCGTAGCCATCAGCTAAATATGCCGAGTTGAAGACGATTTTTATAGTATCAAATCCCTTTTCGGCAATAAAATCTTCTATTTTTTTACGTGTAGACCACCAGTAATCGTGATTGCCCTTTATAAGAAGCTTTTGACCCGGCAAGCTGTGCAAAAAACGAAAGTCACTTTCGGTTTCATCAAGCCGCATTGCCCATGAAATATCACCGGCGATGACAACGGTATCGCTCTCTTTGACAATAGCACGCCAGTTTTTTTCTAACCGCTGTACATAGTTGTTCCAGCCGGTAAAAATATCCATTGGCTTATCAGTGCCGAGCGATAAATGCAAATCAGCTATTGTAAAAACCGCCATATCAGATGCCCAATACCTTTAAAACATATTCCGGCATATCATTAGCTTCTGTAACATTAGTAAATCTCACCGTCTTGTTCTTCAATCCGGCGAGCGATTCAGGTATAGGAACACCGGAAATTCTGTTAAGCTCCTGTACCATGTCAAACTCATTTTCGGCGGAGATGTTTTCGTCTGCTATCGCTTCAAGTACGCTCTTTGAGAACTTATACGGACTTGCGGTGGAAGCAAGCACTGCGGGCGTTTCACTATCCCCTGTTGAGTTTATGTACTGGCGGTAAACGTCAACAGCAACGGCTGTGTGTGTATCGCACAGATAGCCGCTTGATTTAAATAAATCGCCTATTGTCTTCTTAGTTGTGTTGTCGTCGCAATATCCGGAGAAAAAGCTTGTTTTTATCTTATCAAAGACGTCAGAATCAACTGTATATTTCCCCGTTGTTTTCAGCTTTGTCATCCAATCCTTAACTCTCACATCGTCACAGCCGGAAAGATGATACAAAAGACGCTCCAAATTGCTGGAAACAAGTATATCCATTGACGGCGAAATTGTGGCAAAGAACTGCCTGTTTTTATCGTAAGTTCCGGTTTGTATAAAATCTGTTAAAACATTGTTTGAATTGGAAGCACAGATGAGCTTATTTATTTTTATTCCCATAAGTCCTGCATAATATGCCGCTAAGATGTTGCCGAAATTGCCGGTGGGAACAACAATGTTTATTTTATCGCCATACACTATTTTACCGCTGTTTATCAAATCGCAATAAGCAGAAACATAGTATACGATTTGCGGCAGAAGCCTGCCCCAGTTAATGGAGTTTGCGCTTGAAAAACTCATGTTGTTTCTATCAAGCTCGTCTATTATCTCGCTGTTGGTAAAAATAGCTTTAACTCCTGTCTGTGCATCATCGAAATTGCCTTTAATAGCACATACATTTACGTTTGTCCCGTCCTGTGTGTTCATCTGGCGCTTTTGCATGGGGCTAACGCCGTTTTCCGGGTAGAAGACTATTATTTTTGTTCCGTCTACATCTTTAAAGCCCTCAAGCGCCGCCTTGCCGGTATCGCCGGAGGTTGCAACCAGTATTACCGCAAGTCTTCCCTTCTCTGTTTTTGCAACAGACTTTGTAAGTAAATGCGGAAGTATTTGCAGAGCCATATCTTTAAAAGCACAGGTAGGGCCATGCCAAAGCTCCAATATATTCATTGAGATATTATTGAGTTTAACATTTACAAGCGGAGCAGGATTCTCCGAACCGAACTTCGCCGAAGTATACGCCTTGCTTACACACTCGTCGATTTCTTCCTCGGAAAAATCCGTGAGAAAGTCCGAAAAAACTTTTTTAGCTCTTTCTTTATAGTTCATGGCAGCAAGCTTTTCAAAAACTTCCTCGCCGTATTGCGGCAACTCCTGGGGCACAAAAAGACCGCCGTCCTTTGATATACCCTGTGCAATCGCCTGCGCCGAGCTTACACTTGAGTGCTTGTCGACCGTGCTGTTGTACATCATTTACATTACCTCTCTATCCGTATCGGTCAAAGGCCGAATATATAAATACAAAATAAGCAAATAACACAAAACATACTCCGCCGAGTATGTGCGTGTACATAGCT
>CADBRB010000240.1 GCA_902796955.1 uncultured Ruminococcus sp. | reverse complement strand
GAGCTGCAGGCATTTTTCAAGCATTATTCTGCTTTCGCACAATTCTCGGAAGGCAGGATGCCATAAGCCGCCGAGCATATCCTTTCTAAGGCTGTCGCTGTCATGCAGGCCGAGCCTGATTATTTTTATACCTCTGTTCTCAAAAAACGGTATCAGCTTTGCGCATATTTCTATGGCGGTTTCCATATCGTACGGCACATATTCTCCGCTTTCAAAAAGCTCTCCCAAATACGTACCTCTCATAATAACGGTAGGGTATATCCTGACCGTGTCGGGCTTGAGCTGTGCTATGCGTTGTGCCGTTTCCATATCCTTTTCGGGCGTACTCTTGTATAATCCTATCATCATTTGCAACCCCAGCGAGAATCCGTATTCCCGTATAAGCTCAGACGCTTTTTCCACATCCTCGCCGCTGTGACCTCTGTTGTTGAAAATAAGGACATTATTATCCATGCTCTGCGCACCCAGCTCTATAGCCGTTACGCCGTATTTTTTAAGCAGTTGCAGTATTTCTGCATCTATTGCATCAGGTCTTGTTGATAACCTTATGCCGCCGAATCTGCCGGACAGAACATAAGGTGAAGCAGCTTCAAGCAGGGAAATCATGTATTCCCTGTCAATAGCCGTAAAACTGCCGCCGAAAAAAGCTATTTCCGCATCTTTGCACCCATCGCCCAGGCTGTTTTCCGCAATTTGAACCGCCTTTACCACATCCTGCGCCGTCGGCTGATATTGCTGCCCCGTTATCTGTACCTGATTGCAAAAACTGCACTTATGCGGGCAGCCGTTGTGCGGTACAAAAATCGCTACGTTTGAATGTTTAATAGCCCATCAACTCCAATGCTTCTCTTGCCGCCTGCTGTTCGGCCTCTTTTTTACTTCTGCCGCCGCCCTTGCCGATTATATTACTGTTTAAATGTACCTCTACAACAAAATGCTTGTTATGGTCGGGTCCGATTTCACCCACAAGGATATATTCAAGATGCTCCTCAGGATTCTGCTGTATTATCTCCTGCAGGCAGGTCTTATAGTCCTTAAAGGTCTTCGGGCGCGGATTTTCAATATCGGGTATAACAAAGCGAAGCACGAATTTTCTGGCGTTTTCAATGCCGCCGTCAAGATAGATGGCCGCAATTATCGCCTCAAATGCGTCCGCAAGGATGGACGGTCTGTCGTATCCGCCGCAATGATGCTCACCACGGCTCAAAAGCAGACATTCTCCGACATTAAGCGAACGTGCATAACCGCAAAGGCTCTTTTCGCATACCAGAGAAGCTCTGAGCTTCGTCAAATCACCCTCCGGCAAATGCGGACAATTCTTGAATATATAGTCGGAAACAATGATGCTTAAAACCGCATCGCCTAAAAATTCAAGCCGTTCATTGCACTTAACATCACCCTTTACCTCATTTGCATATGAAGAATGTGTAAGAGCTGTTTTTAAGTACTCAATGTTGTTAAACTTGTATTCCAATCTCTTTTCAAGCTTTAACATTATATCACCTCATTTTCTTATTGTTAAATGGATTTTTCAATTATTTTTTAAGCTGTTTTCGGGCTTCAACCGTATTTAAGTATGTCCCGCTTAGTTTTCGTCGGCGTCGGCTTCATATTTTTCAGAATTGATTATCTCGGATATTTTGTTGATGACATCGCCATTAACAAATGAAACAGTAAGTCCTATTGCATTCTTAAAGGTATTTGCAGTTGCACTTCCGTGTACCTTGAATACCGGCTTTGAACTGCCGAGTACCGGTGCGCCGCCATATGAATTGTAGTCAAATTCTTTTTTCATTTTTTTCATGTCGGAAAGCACCAAAAGGGCGGCAAGCTTATTTTTGATACTTTTTTTGAATATTCCCTTTATCTTTTTGAGCAGCTCAAGAGCTACTCCCTCATAGGTTTTAAGTATCATATTACCCGAAAAGCCGTCGGCTACAACAACATCGCAAGCCCCTGCCGGAATATCTCTGCCCTCTATGTTTCCTATGAAATTTATAGGAGCTTCCTTAAGCATAGCATAAGCCTCACGCTGTAAATCTCTGCCCTTATGTACCTCGGTACCTACATTGGCAAGAGCAACTCTCGGCTTTTCAACATTCATTACAGCCTCCATATAGGCAGAGCCCATTATGCCAAACTGTCTGAGCATTTCAGGCGAACAGTCATTGTTTGCACCGCTGTCTATGAGCATAAAGCAACCGTTCATCGAGGGCATTATAGGTGCAAAGGCAACTCGCTTTACGTCTTTCATTCTCTTGACTATGAACGTAGAACCTATCACCATAGCTCCGCTGTTGCCCGCAGATAAGAACGCATCGCCCTTACCCTCGGCAAGCAGCCTGAAGCCGACCGCCATAGATGTTTGATTATCCTGCTTTCTTATGCTCATAGGGTCTGAATCCATAGCGAGCTTTTCTTGTGCCTCCACTATCTCCATTCTTTCCAGAGAAACCTGATTTAACGAGGCGGAATTTTTAATCTCTTCACTTATGCCTACAAGTGTTACGTCGATATCGTACTCCTTGATTGCGGCTTCACAGCCCTTTATTATTTCAAGCGGGGCGTTATCTCCTCCGTGAGCGTCTACAATTATCCTCATTTTTTACCAATCCTTTCAAGCGGTACTGTCACAAATTCAAACCGTCTATTATGTTTAAAGAACGCTCCGCCATTTTTGCGGCACGCTCATGTTTATCCCGTATATGCTCCGAAAGTGCCGGAAGCACTCCCAGATTAGCGCCCATAGGCTGAAAATCCTGCACCGTCCGGTCGCTGATATATGCCGCTAAAGAGCCTATCATCGTTTCTCTCGGCATATATATTCTCTCTCTGCCCAAAAACTCACAAGCGGCATTTATCCCGGCTATTATACCCGAAGCGGCAGATTCCATATAGCCCTCCACTCCTGTTATTTGCCCTGCAAAGAACAGATTTTTTCTATCCTTCATCGAAAAGTCGGCATTCAACAGCCTTGGTGAATCTATAAAAGTATTTCTGTGCATAACCCCGTAACGGGCGTATTCGGCATTTTTCAGCGCCGGTATCAGCCCGAATACACGCTTTTGCTCTCCAAACTTCAGGTTAGTCTGAAAACCCACAAGATTATACATACTTCCCTCGGCGTTTTCCTTTCTTAGCTGAAGCACCGCCCAGGGTCTGTGTCCGGTCTTAGGATCACGCAGTCCTACGGGCTTCATAGGCCCAAACCGGATTGAATCCTTTCCTCTTTGGGCCATGACCTCTATCGGCATACAGCCCTCATACACCTTCGGATTTCGCACATCAAAATCATGCACCGGCGCACGCTTCGCATTTATAAGCTCTTCGCTGAACAGCTCAAATTCGTCTTTATTCAAGGGGCAGTTTATATAATCATCACCGTCACCTTTATTATACCTTGAAGCAAAGAAAGCATACTCCATGTCTATACTTTCCTTAGTGACTATAGGTGCGGCGGCATCAAAAAAGCTGAGCGCACCGGAGCAAAGCTGCTTTATTTTTTCCGAAAGTGCTTCGCTTGTAAGCGGGCCTGTTGCGATAATATTTATTCCGTCATCCGGTATTTCTATCACTTCACCCTCAATAACGGTTATATTCTCGTTAGACTTTATTTTTTCGGTCACCAGCCTTGAAAACTTCTCTCTGTCCACCGCAAGGGCGCCGCCTGCCGGTACTGCTGTCTTATCGGCGCACTCGGTAAGCAGAGATGAAAGCCTGCGCATTTCCTCCTTTAAAAGTCCGGCGGCACTGTCAATTCTGTTCGCCTTGAGTGAATTTGAACAAACAAGCTCCGCAAAATCGGCATTGGTATGTGCAGGGCTGAATTTAATCGGCTTCATCTCATAAAGCTCGGTCTTAATACCTCTGCGTGCAAGCTGCCATGCCGCCTCACACCCGGCAAGACCGGCTCCTATAACTCTTACCGTCATTATTCATCAACCTTTTTTTCGTATCCGCAACCCTCTGCGTTACAAAAATATGTGGTCTTTTTGCCTTTCTTTTTGAAAAGCATTTGGCCGCAATTAGGGCATTTTTCCGTTGTAGGCTCATACCACGATGCGAAATCACACGCCGGATAATTGTTACATCCGTAAAACTCTTTGCCTTTTTTTGTCTTTTTGGAGATTATCTCTCCGCCGCATTTGGGGCATTTTATTCCTATCTCATTAACAAATTTCATTATATTCTTACATTCGGGATAGCCGGGGCAGGCGATGAATTTACCGTATTTACCGATTTTAACAACCATTTTTCTGCCGCACTTATCACAAACAAAATCGGTTTCGTCTTCTTTAAGCTGATACTTAACGCCTTCCATGTCGTTTCTCGCTTTTTTGAGAGTATTCTCAAAATCATCATAAAAGTCGGAGAGCAGGCTTACCCATTCCTCGTCGCCGTGTTCAACATTGTCAAGCTCTTTTTCCATCTGTGCGGTAAACTTTATATTTGCTATTTTGGGGAAGCGTTCCTTAATGAGCTTTGTAGTCACCTCGCCAAGCTCTGTAGGTACAAGCACCTTAGAGTCCCGTGTCACGTATTCCCTGTCTGTAATGGTAGTTATCGTTGCCGCATATGTTGACGGTCTGCCAATGCCGTTTTCCTCCATCGCCTTAATAAGTGAAGCCTCAGTATATCTTGCAGGCGGCTGTGTAAAATGCTGATTCGGCACAACCTCCTTTACCTTGAGCGGCACACCCTGCTCTAACGGCGGAAGCTGGGATTCCTTTTCGTCGTCAACGTCCTTACCCTCAACATAAAGAGCGGTAAATCCGTCAAACTCTACCTTATAGCCGGATGTTTTAAATATATAATCGTTTGCTTTTATGTCAGCCTGTGTGGTCTTTTGCACACAATCTGCCATTTGGCAAGCTGTAAAACGCTCCCAAATAAGCTTGTATAGCTTGTATTGATCAAGTGAAAGACTGCTTTTTACCTTATCCGGATTAAGTGACGGCATAGTCGGACGAATAGCCTCATGTCCGTCCTGTGCGCCTGCTCTTGTCTTATAGAATCTCGGCTTTGACGGCAGATACTTTTCACCGTATGTTTGTCTTATATATTCCGTAACGTCTGAAACTGCATCGTTTGAAATTCTCAGCGAATCGGTTCTCATATAGGTTATAAGACCTACTGCGCCCATGCCTTCAATTTCAACACCCTCATAAAGCTCCTGTGCCACACGCATGGTTCTCTTTGATCTGAAGCCTAACTTTCGTGATGCCTCCTGTTGGAGAGTAGAGGTTATAAACGGCGGCGCCGGCGACTTTTTACGAACTCCGTTTTTAACGCTGAGTACAGTAAAATCAGCATCCTGAATAGCCGCCATGATTTTATCCGCCTGCTCTTGATTATCAATTTTTATCTTACCGTTTTCATCACCGTAAAATGTTGACTCAAATGCCTTTCGGCTGCCCTTTGGTATAAGCTTTGCGTCAATCGTCCAGTATTCTTCGGGCTTAAAGGCTTTTATCTCGTTTTCTCTGTCAACTATCAGCCTTACCGCAACAGACTGAACTCTTCCTCCGGATAAGCCTCTGCGTATTTTTTGAGATAAAAACGGACTCAGCTTATATCCCACAAGCCTGTCCAGCAAACGTCTTGCCTGCTGTGCGTTTACAAGGTCTATATCAATAGAGCGCGGATTGCTCATACCGTTTGAAACGCCCGTCTTTGTTATTTCATTAAATTCAACTCTGTTTTTCTTATCAAGATCAAGTCCCAAAAGATAAGCCAAATGCCAT
>CADBRB010000239.1 GCA_902796955.1 uncultured Ruminococcus sp. | reverse complement strand
TAGATTTGTCGCAGATAAAATCAACGGTAGCTTTTCCGCATCTGCCGGAAAATACGCACACGGTTGACGAAATCGACAAGATAAAAATCGACCAGGTTGTCATAGGTTCATGTACAAACGGTCATTATAAGGATATTGAGGAAGCGGCCTCCATAATAAAGGGCAAAAAAATAGCGCCTCACGTAAGAGCCATAATTATCCCGGCTACGCAGGACATATACATGAAAGCTATGGAAAACGGACTTTTAAAAGCATTTATAGAGGCAGGCTGTGTTGTATCAACACCCACCTGCGGTCCGTGTCTGGGCGGTCACATGGGTATTTTGGCTAAGGGAGAACGTGCCGTAGCTACAACTAACCGTAACTTTGTAGGCAGAATGGGCTCACCGGAAAGTGAAGTTTATCTTGCCAGCCCGGCAGTTGCCGCCGCCAGCGCAATAGCCGGATATATAGCCGATCCGAAGGAGGTTATGCAATGAAATTTACAGGTGAAGTAATCAAGTACGGCGATAACGTTGATACTGACGTTATAATTCCCGCAAGATACTTAAATACCATAGACCACAAGGAGCTTGCCTCGCATTGTATGGAGGATATCGACATAACCTTTGCATCACGGGTTAAAAGCGGCGACATAATGGTTGCAGGCGATAATTTCGGTTGCGGCTCATCACGTGAGCATGCCCCCATAGCGATTAAAGCCAGCGGAATATCGCTTGTAATAGCCAAGAGCTTTGCAAGAATTTTCTATCGCAATGCAATAAATATCGGCCTTGCAATAGTTGAATGCCCCGAAGCCGCCGAAGCCATAAGCAACGGTGATACAGTCACCGCAGATTTGGACAACGGAATAATATATGACGATACTACGGGCAGGCAGTTTAAAACTCAGCCGTTCCCGGAGTTCGTACAAAAAATAATTATTAACGGCGGACTTGTCGAATCAATCAAAAAGGGAGTTATACGCTGAAAACAGTTTTTTGCGAGCATTCACACTCAGCGATAATCCCGAATCAACGGAGGATTTAATTTTATGAATTTAAACATTGCACTTTTAAAGGGCGACGGTATAGGACCTGAAATCGTGGACAGCACCGTGCGTGTTTTAAACAAAATCGGTGAAAAATTCGGTCATAGCTTTACGTTTACGCCGTACCTCATAGGCGGATGTGCCATTGATGCAACAGGCGAGCCGCTGCCAAAGGAAACCGTAGATGGTTGCCTTGCTTCCGACAGTGTGCTTTTAGGTGCTGTAGGCGGCCCGAAATGGGATACTCTGCCGGGCAATTTAAGGCCGGAGAAGGCACTTTTGGGTATACGCTCCGCACTCGGTCTATACACAAATCTTCGTCCTGCAAAGCTTTATCCTGCGCTCAAAAACGACAGTCCGTTAAAAGAATCTGTTGTGGCGGAGGGCTTTGACATAATGATAGTAAGAGAGCTTACGGGCGGAATCTATTTTGGCGAAAGAGGATACCGTCAGGGCAAATACGGCGAGGAGGCATATGATACGGAGTGCTACAGCCGTCTTGAGATAGAGCGTATAGCCCGTGTTGCCTTTGAAGCGGCAAGAAAACGCCGCAAAAATGTTATTAGTATAGATAAAGCCAATGTTTTGGAAACGTCAAGACTTTGGAGAAAAACAGTACACGAGGTAGCAAAGGATTATCCCGACGTCACGGTATCTGATATGTTAGTTGACAATGCGGCGATGCAGCTTGTAAAAAATCCAAAACAGTTTGATGTTATAGTTACAAGCAATATGTTTGGTGATATACTCTCCGACGAGGCAAGCCAGATAACAGGCTCAATAGGAATGCTGCCGTCCGCTTCTCTGGGCGATACATCAAGAGGTATGTATGAGCCGATACACGGCTCTGCACCGGATATAGCAGGGCAGAACAAATCAAACCCGATAGCAACCATACTGTCGGGAGCCATGATGCTCCGTTATTCTTTTAATCTTACCGCAGAGGCTGACGCTATAGAAAAGGCTGTTGACAAGGTTTTGAACGACGGATACAGAACGGCGGATATTTGCCATAATGATGGGGTCGAGCCGCTCTCCACCGATGAAATGACTGAAAGGATACTGAGCTGCCTTGATTGACGGAAAGTACAAATTGGATGATATACCTGCGGCGCTTGCAACCGTTACGGTTTTTAAAAATGTTGTTGATACTCCTGTTGTTTCTGCGCTTTTAAAGCTTATAGTATGCTACGGCATAATGACAAGGAGAATACAGGCGTACTGCGATTTTGTGGGAGAGCTTTACAAGGCGAACAAAAGCCTTGACACATATCTGCTTGATGCCGTATGCGGCGATGAGAACATTTATGTCAAGCTTAAAGCGGCAAAAAAGGATGTAAGCCCGTTAATCGAAGCGGCTGTGAAAAACGAGCTTGAAGTTTTAAGCCTGCTGACGCATATAAATCCGGAGGAGCTAATCAAAAAGACGGGATATTCGGGATTTTTGCCGGAGTTTGAAAACTCGCCGTGCGATATTTCAAAGGCATATAATGCACGTATCGCCAAAATCTCAGAATACGGCTACGGCATATACGCCGCACACCGTATGTTCAGGCTCGATGCTCAGAGGATAGTTCCGGTATATTCACCCGATGACATACACATTTCCGATTTGATAGGCTATGATTACGAGCGTTCTCAGGTGCTTGAAAATACACAAGCCTTGCTTGACGGCAAGCCCGCAAGCAATCTTCTGCTTGTCGGCGATGCGGGTACGGGTAAATCATCTACGGTAAAGGCGGCTGTCAATGAGCTTTATATGCGTGGTCTGCGCCTTATAGAGCTTAAAAAGAATCAAATACTCTATCTGCCTGAGGTAATGGAGCAGTTAAAGGAAAATCCGCTTAAATTTATAGTATTTATAGATGATTTGTCGTTTAACAGGAATGATGACAGCTTCGGAACGCTGAAGGCGATTTTGGAAGGCTCTGCAACTGCAAAGTCTAACAATTCGATAATTTATGCAACAAGCAACAGGCGTCATCTTATAAAGGAAAGCTTTTCCGACAGAGCCGGTGACGATGTTCATATTAACGATACAATGCAGGAGTTGTTATCTCTCTCGGATAGATTCGGACAGACGATTTTGTTCTCAAAACCTGATAAAAAGCTCTATCTTACTATAGTTCACGCATTGGCGGAAAGAAACGGATTGACAGATATGCCGGATATTGACAGAGCCGCCGAGGAGTTTGCACTGCGTAAGGGCGGTCGCTCCGCAAGAGCCGCTGAGCAATTTGTCAATCACCTTGTTGCAAGTTTATAAGAAGGAAAATGAATATGCTTACATTAGATAAAATATATAACGCACGCTATGTACTGCGTGAGATAATCAGGCAAACCGATTGCATAGTTGCACCTAAAATCAACCCGGAGGCAGATGTCTTTTTAAAGACGGAGAATCTGCAAATCACCGGCTCGTTTAAGGTTAGAGGAGCATACTATAAAATCAGCCAGCTGTCACCGGAGGAAAAAAAGAGAGGCATTATAGCCTGTTCTGCGGGCAATCATGCTCAGGGCGTTGCACTTTCTGCTCAAAAGGCCGGGATTAAGGCAGTTATATGCCTGCCGGACAGTGCGCCGATTTCAAAGGTTGAGGCTACACGCAGCTACGGTGCAGAGGTAGTGCTGGTTGACGGCGTATATGACGACGCTTATAACAAGGCGTTACAGCTTCGTGATGAAAACGGCTACACATTTATTCATCCGTTTGACGATGAAAACGTGATTGCGGGTCAGGGAACTATCGGACTTGAGCTATGTGACCAGATACCGAACCTCGATGCGGTTATTATACCTGTAGGCGGCGGCGGACTCATCTCCGGCGTAGCGTTTGCAATCAAAGGTCTTAACCCAAACATCAAGGTTTACGGAGTACAGGCGGCGGGCGCACCGAGTATGGTACGTTCACTTCACGACGGCAAAATAGAGGAGCTTAGCTCTGTAGCTACTATTGCCGACGGAATAGCAGTAAAACGCCCCGGCGATTTGACGTTTGAGCTTTGTAAAAAGTATGTTGATGATATAGTTACAGTATCAGAGGACGAGATATCTGCGGCTATTTTAGCTCTTATGGAACAGCATAAGCTTGTAACCGAGGGCGCAGGTGTTGTATCGGTTGCGGCGGCTATGTTCAATAAAGTGCCGATAAAGGGTAAACGTGTTGCGTGCCTGCTTTCAGGCGGAAATATCGACGTTACCATACTTTCACGTGTTATAGACAGAGGCTTGCTTATGTCCGGCCGCACCTGCACGCTCAATCTGGAGCTTGTTGATAAACCCGGTCAGCTAAAGGACGTATCACGTATAATAGCCGATTTGGGCGGCAATGTAATCGCCGTACACCATGAGCATACAAACGAGGGCAGTGACATAAACGGCTGTTACCTGCATATTGTGCTTGAAACACGTAACTTCGATCACATTGCTCAAATCAAAAACGCTCTGCTTGATTCCGGCTTCCGTGTGATGGCGGATAATTAAGGATAAGCACCGTATAAAAATCTTTTACATATATTGCGGAAAGCTGATTGTACAGCTTTCCGTTTTTTATTGCCCAAAATTGCTTGCTTATAAATTCTAAAAATCATCCCTATAGTTTTTAGACAGCTAAATTTAATTGATTATTAAATTGTGTTTTATAAATACAACTGAATTTTAAAATCATCGAATTTAATTAATAGCATATGTTAAGATTTGGGAAAATGAGAGTATATATTAGTTTTAATACAAACTTTCAAACATAGCTGTACTATATATAGACTTTTGTAATCTGAATAATTGACTATATCATAAAGTAGTGTTATCATGATATGCGTAAAAATCTGAAAAAATTGGAGTGAGATTATGAAAAATAATGGCAATAAAAGATTTGTTAAACTCCGCAGTAAACTTATAGTATTACTTGTTGTTAATTTTATGGTTTTTATTGGTATAATGTTAAATTTTAATAATTACAAATTTAGCGATGGAATAAAAACCTTTTTAACACATTATAGCAATTATTTAGAATTTAATATCCGGAATAAAGCTGCAGAGATGTCGCGTTCAGGGGGAAATACCGTTCCTCTGCGCAGTTCCGAGCATAATGTGAATACTACACATTTGAGTGATGTTTTCTTTAAACTGGAAATAAACCACGAAGAGGTAAACCCTGAAAAGCCCGTCATAATACATGAAGGCGAAACGTTTGAAATAGGTTTTATCTTTCAGGAAACGACGCTGTATCAATATATGGATGACGATACGCCGATGACGTATGTTTTGCCGGAGGGCTTTGTAATACCTGAATTTAATATGCAAAACCTTGATATTTCCGTAAACGATTTAGGTACTATTGTTACAGTTCACGAAATCATGTAACATATAATTCCGAGGAAAGAACTTTTTATGTTGTGCTTAATAAGGAAGACCCTGATTTCCCGGTGCTTACTGCTTCTGAAGACGCAACGTTCACTATAACGGCTGAGGGTAGTATAAATATTCCCGATAGCGGTAAAATTGATTTGGGTAACGGATTTGTAATAGAATTATCGAAGCCGCACGATCCGGGAGTAAAAAAAGAGGCTGTATATGACCAGGCACTTAAAAAGGTACTATATAATGTATTTGTAACGGCAGACGGTGATGTTGATGCCGAACACCCTGTGCATATCAGCGACACTATAACCGGCTCGGCATTGACCATAACGCCCGGCAGTATGACGGTTACAAGCAGTGAGGAGCGCACAGCTCCGGTTACATATGCCGTAAACGATGACGCTAAAGGATTTACGGCTCGAATAGACGGCATGGTTGATATGGAAGTGATTACAATCTCCTATACTGCCGACGTTGACTTTACAAAGCTTTCCG
>CADBRB010000238.1 GCA_902796955.1 uncultured Ruminococcus sp. | reverse complement strand
GGTATTGCCGCCTGATATACAGTTTCTCCGTGACTGCCCCTTGAGCCTGAAGGCATAGGCGTCATTACCGTTGTCTTGGTCGCGCCGTCATCGGTTTTGTACGCCAGCGTCATTATTGTGCCGTCATTATTGAGCCAATGACCGGCATTTTGGTAAGTACTGTTCAGATAATTGCTCTTTGTAACTCCCGTTGCACCGTCCTGTATGGTAAAATCGTGGAGATATATCATCTCCATTTTTGAAACGTTGCTTTCTATTTCAAGGTCAATCGACAAGGTTTCTCCCATAAAATCCTGAGCATTCGGGTGTGTTCCCTCCAGCCATGCCACAAGCGTAAATGATATATCGGTATCATGCGGTATGGTAAAAATAGGATTTCCTGTACCGTAATAATAAGCCGAAAATGATTCGGGATGTGTTCTTACCGTAAGCGGCTGACCCTCTTGATTTATGTAGTATACGGCCTGCGTTGGCTCAGAATAATCATTTACTATTGCGGAGGGATCAAACAGCCTCGGTGTTGCTCCGCTGTCGGTAATGATAGCTATACGTATTGGACAGCTTGCATTAAACTCCTGTTTTGTATATCCGTTGTTTATTCTAAGCTCATCGGTATAGATATAGCTTCCTACCTTGACCCTGTAGCTCTTTATATAAACGTCCGTATCCTTTGAATTGCCCGGAATAATATCCGACGTATAGGCATAACGCACATTTTTATCGCTTGCATTTGCATTGCGGAAAACCATATTTTCGGTATTCTCGCTGTTTGAAAATGTAGTGGGAAAATATATGTTTCTTCCGTCAACGCTTGAAGCTTCATCAAGCATAAAATCCTCAATGTATATCTCCGTTGAGTTTAGCTGGCCGGAATCCGCAACCCAGCCGTCCGTTATACCCCACATCTTATACGGCTGTGTTCCGACTCTTATACTGCTGTTGGAGGTAAACCATGCTGTTGTAGAGGTTACTATCAGTATAACAACTATGAACAGTGAAATATATGATTTCATTATGCCCTTGTATCTTATTCTTTTGCGTTTGGCTTTTATGGCAAGCGCCCTGACAAAAAGACCGAGCTTCATATATTTCACCTCTTTTCCGTTGTATTAAACCGCTTTTCTATACGTCAAAATTCAAATCAAGGGTGAGCTTGAACTGTCCGTCAACAAATCTGGCGCATGACTCGCTGTCCTCACCCTCAACCCAAACATTTACAGTAACGCGCGTCATATAATAGTTTTGTGTTATTGAGTCCAAAGTGGCTATCGTCTGCCTTGAGCCAAGTGTATAATCACCCGTTGTGCTTGCTATCAATCCGTCATTTCCGTTCATTATTATATGTCTTTCACCGGAAGAATCATAGTATGCGTGATTGTAAGTCCCGTCACGGAAATTTACATCGGCATTATTTACACGTCCCAGCGTATTGCCGGGTGATGCATTTGTATATAACCTGTGATTCATAAAATCGTAGTAAATCTGAGGTGCAGGTATCCAAAGAAGCTCCCGCTCATAGTCTTTGTTCAATACCGCCAGCCTTGCCGCACCTATAACATAGTTATTTTCCTGCTCGGTTGAAATCGGCTCTAACTTGGTTGTACCTTCAAGCACTACGGATTTATTTGGGGTTTTTGTTCTCATATAGAGGTCAAAGCTCATGTAGCTTTTATTCTCTTTTGCCGGTTCCCACTTTTCAAACCTTCCGGTATCGGCATATGCCATACCGCTCTGCTGGCTGATATATGGACTCATAAACTCTATACCGTCGCTTGTCATGTTTGTAAATTTCAAGTCTTTCAGAAAATCATTATCAAGCGTTATCTCGCCTCCGTTTACCCAATCGCCAGCCTTTGGCAAAGCATTGGGGGCAACAACGGCTATCTCCAAATCTTCGGGCTGTTTGCACTTTACGCTTGCACCTGTCGCCTCGGCGGTTTTAGGTGCGGCAAACCATGACCTTGCACCAACAAGCGTAACAGCGACCAGCACTGATAAAACTATTAAGTTTTTAGCTATCAATATCCAAGTTCTGCGACTTATCTGTTTGCTCTTATCCATGATCTACCTCGTTTTAGCACAACACTGCCAAATCATTTTCTGCAAAAATAAACTACAACCGTTCCGTCAGACGTAAGAGCGGCGTTTTCAATCATAGTTACCTGCTCTGCTCCGGCGGATTTTGCTCTGTACGCAAAGCTTTGCGCCACAGTTTTGGAAACTCCCGAATACGTGACTATAACAGGCTTATCTGCCATTTCACTCAGATAATCCTTTATATCCGCAACTGCAATATCAAGGAAGCTTACTCCCTTGTAGAGCTTTACCTCATCAAAGCCTTTTGATGTGTACGTGCAAAGATTCACTCCCTTTTTGCCACGTACTGCGGCTACAGCCATAATGCTGTTTGCGGTATCGGCAAGCTCGCCGGCAATATCGGCAACACCTGCGTCCACAGCTTGCTGTGCATATGCGGATATAAGACTCATACTGCCGAAAATGTAATCTCGCATTATTATGTCAGCGTTATTTTTTACAGCACGTATAGCATTCTTTACCGTGCGAATCTCGCCCCTTGCGGCTTTGGACGTTTCCTTAATCCTCGCCTGCATTTGCTTTTCGGCGGCTTTTTCAACCTCGGCAACACGCTTATCTACCGATTTTTGTACTCTCTTTATTTCCTTTGCGTGCTTTAACTCAACCGCTTCTGCGGCGGCGGTATTGTCACGCTTTATGTTGTTTATCTGTTTTTCAAACTCCTGCTGCTGAGTCTGCAAATCATTTATACGTCTTTCCTCCGCTTCGTTCGTCTTTTCGGCAAATTCGGCGTTCATATCGGCAACCTTTTGTGCATGGGCGGCTTCGGCGTCATCAATGGTCTTTTGCATAGACCGTATCTCGCCTGCGTGCTTTTCCTCTGCGGCGGCGGTTTTTGCCTCAAACTCAGCTGTCATCCGCTCTTCACGTTCCTTAGCCTGTGTACGCTCGGCTTCAAGAGTTTCGGTAAGCCTGTTGTTTCTCTCCGTCAGATTACTGATTTGCCTCTCGT
>CADBRB010000237.1 GCA_902796955.1 uncultured Ruminococcus sp. | reverse complement strand
CGCCAGGGCGGAAGCCCAAAAAACTTATGATTCTTTTGTGGCTGCGGCTAATGAAAAATACATTGAAATGATGAGCGTTGCCGACAAAGAAGCGGAGAATATAATGGCAAAGGCTATGTCAGAGGCTGACGAGGAGATAGCTCTTTTTAACGAAAATGTTGCTTTTAAGCGTAAGCTGATATTTGAGAGTATTACAGAAATTGTCAGTCGATAAACTTTTGTTTAATTTTATATAGAAAGTGAGGTCGGCGTAATGGCGATAGTCAGTATGAAACGCGTCAATATTTATGCAATGCGTGAGAATAGAAAAGCTATTTTGGAAGCACTGCAACGGCGCGGAGTAATAGAGGTTGAAAAGCTTGACATCGGCGATAAGCTCTATAAATTTGAAAACACTTATCAACAACGTCAGCTTTTTGAAAAGAACGCCGAAATATCCGGAACAGCGTTTAAGATACTTAACGGATATGTTCCGTCCGAGCATTCGGTCTTTCAATCACTGAAGGGTAAGGACGACATAAGCGTAGAGGACTATTACACGTTTGTAAATGATGCTCCGGAAATTATGCGAATGGCATATGAGGTTATCAATACAGATAAAGAGATATCTGATATCAAAGCCGAAATAATTGCCATAAAAAATCAAATGGAGGCTCTGGTGCCGTGGTCAAAGCTCGATGTACCTATGCGATTCAGGGGAACTCCAACAACAAGCTGTTTTATAGGCTCGTTCCCACAGCTCAAAACGTACGATGACATCGTTGCCGAGCTTGCGGAAAAGGCGCCGGATATTGACAGTTATTCGCTTGAGGTGATAAGTGAATCGTCAAATCAAACCTGTGTGTTTTTCCTGTGTCATAAGAGTATAGAGGAACCTTTGAGAAACGCACTGTTGGAAATGGGCTTCAGCAAGCCTATGCACCCAACAAAGCGTACTCCGGTTGAAAAGCTGAAAATCCTTATTGACAGAAAAAAGGATAAAGAAATCGAGCTTGAGGACAAGGTTAATTACATTAAAACGCTTAGCGGTATGAAAAATGCATTTAGATTCATTGAAGATTATTATATAATGCGTGCTGATAAGTATGCAATAATCGAGAATTTAGGCAACTCAAAACGTGTGTTTATTCTTACAGGCTATGTAAAGGAATCCGACGCTGAGGAGCTTGAGGATGTGCTGACAAGCAAGTATTGCATGGCAATAGAATTTGAAGATCCTGCTGAAGACGAGGATATACCGATTGCGCTTGATAACTCTGCACTGGCTGCCCCGGTTGAGGGCGTGCTTGAAACCTACAGTCTTCCAAACAGGCATGAGGTTGACCCGACTGCTGTGATGGCGTTCTTCTACTATGTTTTCTTCGGTATGATGTTCTCTGACGCAGGTTACGGTTTAATGATGACTTTAGGTTGTGTATTCGCCTTGCACAGATTCCCCAAAATGTCAGAGGGTATGCGAAAGAGCCTTAAAATGTTCATGTACTGCGGAATATCAACCATGTTCTGGGGCTTTATGTTCGGAAGCTTCTTCGGCGATGCGGTATCGGTAATAGCAACCACATTTTTCGGCAAAACTAATATTGCATTTCATGCTCTGTGGTTCAGCCCGGTTGATGAGCCGATGCGATTGTTTATGTATTCGCTTGGGTTTGGGCTTGTGCATCTTTTTGCAGGGCTTGCTGTCCTGGCGTATAAGAACATTAAAGACGGTCATTTTGATTATGCCGTGTACGACGCATTCAGTTGGATGCTGCTTGTAGGCGGTGCCGTTCTGAACGTTATGAGCCTTGATATGTATGCTGACATATCAGGTTCGCCTGTGCATTTTCCGCCTCATGTACTGACTATTGCGGGAATAGCAATGGCACTCGGTGCAATAATCATTTTGATATTTGCGGGAAGATCGTCGCGTAATCCAATCATACGTTTTATGAAGGGCTTGTACGGATTATACGGTATATCCGGATATTTGAGCGACATACTTTCATATTCAAGATTGCTTGCGCTCGGTCTTGCAACAAGCGTTGTTGCCAATGTTTTCAATCAAATCGGCTCCATGTTTGGCGGCGGAGTAGTAGGTGCGATTGCATTTACGTTAGTATTCATAGTCGGTCATAGCTTAAATATGGGTATAAATGCGCTTGGTGCGTATGTTCATACAAACAGATTGCAGTTTGTTGAATTTTTAGGTAAGTTTTATGAAGGCGGAGGAAGAAAATTCAATCCGTTTAAGATAAATTCAAAACATTATAACATAATCAAGGAGGAAATTTAATTATGCAAACATTAGGTTTATTTTTTGCTTTATTCGGTGCGGCTTTAGCCGTAATTATGACAGGTATAGGTTCGGCTATCGGCGTTGGCAGAGCAGCTATCGCCGCATCCGGCGTTATCTCGGAGGACGGCTCAAAGTTCGGTAAGGTTCTTATTTTTGAGCTTCTCCCAGCCACACAGGGTATTTACGGCTTCGTTGTAGGCTTTATTGCTATCGGTTCTGTTCTTGCAGACGCAACGATGAGTCTGCCAAAGGGTTTACTTTACTTTGCGGCCTGCCTGCCTATAGCTGTAGTAGGTCTTGTTTCTGCAGTATATCAGGGTAATGCCTCTGTTGCAGGTATAGGCGTACTTGCAAAGAAAGCCGAGCTTTTCGGTAAAGCTATGATTTTCCCGGCAATGGTTGAAACTTATGCTATTCTTGCATTGCTTGTTTCTTTGCTTGCGATTAGTCAGGTCGGCGGCGTAAATATCTGATTTAACCAAAATAATGCGATAGGAGAAACCTATTATGACAGGTTTAGATAAAATCATCAATCGCATTGCGCAGGATGCCATTAAATCTGCTGAGGTTATTGAAAAAGAGGGCAAAGCAAAGGCGGAAGAGATTACAAAACAGGCCTTTGCTGATGGCAGACAAAAAGCGATTGAGATAAAGAATGCCGCTGACGCAGATTATGAAGAAAAGATTAACAGAGCGCATTCGGCGGCAGAGCTTGAAAAAAGAAGAAAGATATTGAAAGAAAAGCGTGCTATTATTGTTGGTCTTATTGACGAAGCTTATAACAATATGCTTGCTTTATCCGACGAAGAGTATTTTGAATACGTTCTCAAAATGGTTGAGCGTCACGCTCTGCCGCAAAAGGGAGAGATTGCGTTTTCCAAATCTGATAAGAAGCGTATGCCCCAAAATTTCAGGGTTGAGCTTGAAAAAGCTTCTGG
>CADBRB010000236.1 GCA_902796955.1 uncultured Ruminococcus sp. | reverse complement strand
TATTGATACGGGCATGGGACTTGAGCGTCTTGCGTGTATTATGCAGGGCGTAGATAATCTTTTCCTTGTTGATACCGTACAGAATATCATGAAAAAGATTTCGGATATATCCGGTGTTTCATACGGTGCAAGCGAGAGAACAGATGTATCTTTAAGAGTTATTACAGACCATATAAGAAGCACTACATTTATGATAGGCGACGGTGTAATGCTTTCAAATGAGGGCAGAGGCTACGTTCTCCGCAGACTTTTAAGACGTGCCGCCCGCCATGGACGTTTACTTGGAATTACAGAGCCGTTTTTGTACAAGGTTTGTGATACTGTTATACATGAGAATATGAGCGCATATCCGGAGCTTGCCGAAAAGAGCGAGTTTATTAAAAAGCTTGTAAAGGTTGAGGAAGAGAACTTTGACAGAACTATCGAGCAGGGGCTTGGTATCTTAAACGGCATAATTGATAAATTTGAGAGCAGAGTATTGTCCGGCGAGGATGCGTTCAGATTGAACGATACATTTGGCTTCCCGCTTGACTTAACAAAGGAAATACTTGCCGAAAAAGGCATGACAGTAGACGAAGCCGGCTTTAGAGAGCTTTTGGCACAGCAGAAAAAGCGTGCAAGAGATGCACGTAAGAATGCCGGCGCAGAGGCATGGCTGAGCGACAGTATAGATCTTTCCGGCATTGATGCCACCGAATTTTTGGGATATGATGCGTTTGAATGTGAGAGTAAAGTTCTTTGCCTTGTTAAGAACGGCAAAAAGGTAGACGCCGCATACGAGGGTGAAGAGGTTGTTGTTATACTTGACAGAACGACGTTTTATGCGGAAAGCGGCGGTCAGGTCGGCGATACAGGCATCATAGAATCTGAAAATACAGCGGTAAGCGTTCTGGATACGGTGAAAAACCCTTCTGCTATATTCCTGCATAAGGCAGAAGTTACAAAGGGCATGATAACAGTGGGCGATAGTGTTCATTGTACCGTAAATAAGGAAAGACGCTCAAATATTATGAGAAACCATACTGCGGCTCACCTTTTGCAGGCCGCACTCAGAAAAGTGCTTGGCAATCACGTTGAGCAGGCAGGACAGCTTGTTAATGATGAACACGTTCGCTTTGACTTTACACACTTTTCAGCATTAACACCTGAGGAACTCATAAAAGTTGAGTACCTTGTAAACGAACAGATTTTTGCCGCCTGCAAAGTTGACAGCCGTGAAATGCCGATAGAGGAAGCTAAAAAATTAGGTGCTATGGCTTTGTTCGGTGAAAAATACGGCGATATTGTACGTGTTGTAAGCATAAATGATTTTTCAAGAGAGTTCTGCGGCGGTACTCATGTTGATAATACATCAAAGCTTGGCTTGTTCAAGATAATATCAGAGGGTTCTGTTGCGGCAGGTGTAAGACGTATCGAGGGCGTTACTGCCAAGGGAGTTCTGGACAAGCTTAATAACGCTCTGGATACTATATCACGTTCTGCGGTTGCAATCAGGCTCGGAAATGTTGCTGATTTGGTCAGAGCTTGCGGTCAGCTTGCCAA
This sequence comes from uncultured Ruminococcus sp., assembly GCA_902796955.1. GTDB lineage: Bacteria > Bacillota > Clostridia > Oscillospirales > Acutalibacteraceae > RUG14223. Next base: position 4,420 of record CADBRB010000236.1, on the reverse strand, counting down.
TGAGCTGAAAGAAAAAGATAAAACTATAGCCGAATTGCAGAATAAAATTGCCGCACAAAAGTCAGATGTTTTGTGTGCAGGCGCAGTAGATGTTAAGGGAATTAAACTGGTTGCCGCAAAGCTTGAAAACACAAATGCGGAAATGCTTAGAATAATATGCGACAGAATTATAAGCTCTAAACCGGATTATATTGCAGTTTTGGCAGGAATAGACGGAGCGAAGGCCACTATAACCGCTGCGTGCGGAAAGGACGCCAGAGATAGAGGCGCAAACGCAGGAAAAATCGTTAAGGCGGTTGCTCAGCTTGCAGGTGGCAACGGCGGCGGAAAGCCTGATATGGCTATGGCGGGCGCAAAGGATATTTCTAAAATAGATGATGCTGTAGCACAGGCAGAGCGTATTGTTTCAGAGTTTGTAGATTGATATCGCTTGACAGTTGGAAATCTGCTTTATGTTGCTTAAAACGCTTGATTTATTTGTAGCATAAAGCAGTTATGTATAGTGATTATTATAATTATTATTATGAGATTAAGGAGTTAGATTATGAATACTTTATGGTTGGTTATTCCGTGTTATAACGAAAAAGAGGTTTTGCCTGAAACATCTTCAAGGCTTGAAGTGCTGATGAAGGGTTTAATGGCAAAGGGGAAAATATCGAAGGACAGCAAGATAGCGTTTGTAAACGATGGCTCAAAGGACAACACATGGGAGATAATAAGCGATTTGCATAAGCGTTCACCCTTGTTTGCGGGAGTTTGTCTTTCCAGAAACAGAGGGCATCAGAATGCACTTTTGGCAGGTCTTACAACTGCGGCACAATATGCAGATGCGGTTATTTCATTAGACGCCGATTTGCAGGACGACGTTGACGTTATTGAAAAATTTGTTGACGAGTGGCACAAAGGCTCTGATATAGTCTACGGTGTGCGTTCTGCAAGAAAAACCGACACGTTCTTTAAAAAGTTTACAGCCGAGGGCTTCTATAAAATAATGGCAAAAATGGGCGTTGAGATAGTATTCAACCATGCCGATTACCGCCTTATGACCAAACGTGCGCTTGAAGGCTTGCTTCAATTTGAGGAGGTAAATCTGTTCCTCAGAGGAGTAATACCGCAAATAGGCTACCCGTCTACTATAGTGACGTATGAACGCCATGAGAGATTTGCCGGAGAATCAAAGTATCCGCTGAAAAAGATGCTTGCGCTTGCCATTAACGGCATTACTTCTTTTTCGTTTAAGCCACTTAGAATGTCGCTTTGGATGGGCGGACTTTCATTCATGGTAAGTCTGTTTATGGCCGTTTGGTGCATAGTGAGTGCTTGCAGAGGAGTCCCGGTACCGATATGGGCAAGTGTAGGACTATCCGTTTGGCTTGTAGGCTCCATAATACTCTTTATGCTCGGTATCATAGGCGAGTATATCGGAAGTATATACATGGAAACAAAGCACAGACCCAAATTTATAATTCAAGAGGTACTCTACAGTAACGGTGATAAAGAAGAAAAATAACGCTCTACCGTTAAAGGCGATTGCTGAGGATAAATTATCTATTATCACTGTAAATTGAAGGAGGTTTATATGATTAAAAAGATTAGGTCTGTTGTTGACGTTAAGTTGATTAAATTCCTTATTATAGGCGCTCTTAATACACTTGTGGGCGCCGGATTGATGTTTATACTGTACAATTTGGCAGGATGCTCATATTGGTTTTCGTCAGCTGCCAATTACGTTGTAGGCAGTGTTCTGAGTTACTTTTTAAATAAGTACATCACATTCCAAAACAAGACAAAGAGCATAAAGCAGGTAGTCAAATTTATAATCAATATACTGGTTTGCTATTTTGTGGCTTATGGTATTGCAAAGCCTCTTGTAAAATGGATTTTCTCATCAAGCAGTACAAAGTTCACAGACAATATAGCCATGCTTGCAGGAATGTGTATCTTCACTGGGCTTAATTATATCGGTCAGAGGTTCTTTGCCTTTGCCGATAATGAAAAGACCGGGGAAAAATAATAAAACCGAAAGGGTAACTAAAGCCGTCCGATACGGCGAAGCGGTGTGCATATGAAAGCATTTTTTGGACATTTGAGAACGGTAACAAAACATAGACACGCAGTTATTCGCCATTGCCGAAAGGCAGGTATACTGTGGCAGGGATTGCGCCATGATTTGTCAAAATTCTCACCGGTGGAGTTTATACCGGGCGTAAGGTTCTATCAGGGCGGCAAAAGAAGCCCCAATGAACAGGAACGAGAGGTCTACGGATATTCAAAGGCATGGATGCACCATAAGGGAAGAAACAAACATCACTTTGAATACTGGACTGACTATGACCCCAAAACTCGTAAGGTTGCCCCTGTAAAAATGCCGACAAAATATCTGATAGAAATGTTCTGCGATCGTGTGGCGGCAAGCAAGGTGTATTTAAAGGATAAATATGACGACTCTGCACCGTTGAAGTATTTTTTAAATGTTAAGAGCATAAGATTCATTCATCCCGAAACATCGCAGGAGCTTGAAAGGCTGTTGACAATGCTTAGTGAAAAAGGCGAGGATGAAACTTTTAAATACATAAGGACGCTTAAACGTTGATAATTGTTGAAATGCTTATTAGTTGATGTTTTTGTTAAAATAACCTATAATAACAATAGCGATACAAGCTTGAGCTTAGTACCAATTTTTGGTATACTAAGTTCAAGCTTGTTTTTTTCATAAATGACAAGCAAAAAGATTTTAACGTTAAGATTGACACAGCAAAGTTATCGGTCAAATAAATTTTAAAAAAGTCGTTAAAGCCAGAATTAATGGGAAAGTTAGTGCGACAAGCTAAAAAACTTTACAAATTGACTGATTGCGTCGATTTGGGTCAAGTCTGTAAAAAAATCGCTGTAACGCCGAAAAATCGTCAGAATCACATATTGCTATAGCAATGATAGTTTATATCTGAACTTTTCTCTAAAAAGATAAATTTAAGGTGGTGTTTAAATCAGATATTGGACATTAACGGTAAGTATTGGTATATTCTGTAATACTAATTCTGCACTTCAGTTTTTTTAGTCTTGCGCTAAGAGCAAATATGTGTTGCATTTATCCGTAAATTGAGTTATAATATTACAATGTATCGTGTTATCATTTAATCCTGAACGGTACATTGGAGGAGAACTGTGAAACAGGTTGAAATCTTTACTGACGGTGCCTGCCAGGGAAATCCCGGTCCGGGCGGTTGGGGGGCTATCCTCAGATATAAGGGCTATGAAAAAGAAATATCGGGCGGGGCGCCTTTAACTACCAACAACCGTATGGAGCTTACTGCCGTCATTAGTGCGCTTGAGCTTTTAAAGGAACCGTGCGCAGTCAATCTTTACAGTGACTCCAAATATGTTTGTGATGCTATAAATGAAGGTTGGGCTAAAAAATGGAAAAGCAACGGCTGGATGCGCAACAAAAAAGAACCTGCACTCAATCCGGAATTGTGGGACACATTACTTGTGCTTTGCAATAAGCATGATGTGACTTTTATTTGGGTAAAAGGTCACGCAGGTCATCCGGAGAATGAACGTTGCGATAAGCTTGCAACAACGCAGGCTTCCAAATTTGCTTCCCTGTAATTTCCTTTGAGCAACAGCTATCTGTTTATTGAAATCGGTTAATCACTATTAAAACTTTAGTGCTTGTATCAATATTAGGATATTTTGCGGGTATTCTTATATTAGATAAGATTTCAATATATATGAGTTGGTGGCAGACGCAAACAAAAAAATTTGAGAGGTGAAAACATATTGATTCGTAAAATTTACGCAGATAATGCAGCTACAACACGGCTTTCACCCGCAGTTTTAGATGCAATGATGCCTTATTTGACGGAGTGCTACGGTAACCCGTCAAGCTTATACTCTATCGGCGGTGAAGCTAAAAAGGCATTGGAGGACGCAAGAGAAAAAATAGCCGGTTTTTTTAATTGTAAAGCAAACGAGCTTTACTTTACTTCGGGAGGAAGCGAGTCTGACAACTGGGCTATAAAGTCTGTTGCACAGGCTATGCTTAAGAAAGGAAAAAAGCATATAATTACATCTGCTTTTGAACATCACGCAGTTCTGCATACGCTGTATGCGCTGGAAAAACAGGGCTTCGAGGTTACGTATCTTGATGTACACTCTGACGGCTTGGTAGTGCCTGAGGAGCTTGAGGCGGCAATCAGGGATGATACGGGACTTGTTACCATCATGTATGCGAATAACGAGATAGGCACGATTCAGCCTATATCGGAGATAGGAGCAATATGTAAAAAGCGCGGAATACTGTTCCATACAGATGCCGTGCAGGCAGTCGGAAATATCAAAATAGATGTTCAATCGGATAATATAGATTTAATGTCGCTTACTGCGCACAAGTTTCATGGCCCTAAGGGCTGTGGAGCAT
>CADBRB010000235.1 GCA_902796955.1 uncultured Ruminococcus sp. | reverse complement strand
GCTAAAGTGCGCTTCGCACCGAGGACGACAACAAAGTTATGCGGAATTTAACGGAACAGATGTTAATATGTTTTATTGAGAATTAGTATTAGTATACAAAAACAAATTCGTCGGCGTACAGCGGAGAGGCTCCGCTCCCCACTTCGCACACTTACAAATGGCAAACAATTACTCCTTTGCCTTCGCTCAGCCTTATGTGAGTGCGACATTATCGTTTCTCTCAATAACCTATTACGTAACGCTTAGATGCGCTTCGCACGTTTGTTTTCGTGGAAAGCACACAGGCAAGTCATTAATCAAATATGACTTGCCTGCTTTTTTATATTTAATTGATTTATTTATACTGCTATATCATTAAATATTTTGCGTGGTCTGACCGATTTGTCATTAGTCTGGGGTCAGTGGATTGTAAGAATTCACTGACCTTTTTAGCTGAATTTTAGATTTCATGTGTTTTTTAGCGCAACAGCCCCATTTGCCCAAGTGGGAGCGTAGCACATAGTCTACACCTTGCTTTGCGAAAATCATCCTATTAAATCGTTGTCTACTTCAATTAAAGTATTTGCTTTCACCCAGTAAAAGATGTGTTGCAATAAAATCTACATAATTAATTCTCTGTCTACTGCTGTAAAGTGTCTGATAGTTGGTATTAATTGCCTTACTATGCGATGTCATATGGGGAATAAGGCTTTTGTATTCCTCGTCCGGTTCATCATCTTCCTCATCATCTTCCTCTTCATCAGAGTCATATTTGGAAGAGTCTATTTCAAACAACCAGTTTTTGCCCGCAAAAAACCTGTCATCCGGCGAATACGGGTCTGTTTCCAAAAGCTTATCCTTTAAGTTGAGTGCGTCAGAATCCTCCAGAATGTCAGTAAACATCTTGCAAAGCTCGGTGTACTCGCTGATTACAGCATCATCGTCAAAATCGGTTGTTGACACAATAAATTCTTTGAGATATCTGCCGCTTCCTATAATATCAATATCATATTCGGTGTTAGTCAATTTGCTGATAAAAATGGCGGTATACTCATTATTATCTTCGTTATGGTTTTCCTCCTGGGTAATGCGGAATTTATCGGAAATGCCTTCCTTTACAAATTTTATAAAATTCTCGATATATATGTATGTTTCTCTTGGAGATTTGTAAGCATCGTCAGGAGCAATATCAACAGGATTAACACCTCTTATATCCTTTAAGCGATATTCTGATGACGGCGCTTTGGGAGCGGTTACCGAACCGCTATTGGAAAAACAAATTGCTGTGGCCAGCAATGCCACGAACATCAAGGTGACTATAATTCCAATTAGTTTTTTATATTTTAATATCTTTTTCATACGACTATTCGCCTTTCACTTTGATTCTATTAAATTCTTGATTACTTCGCCTGCAATCAGCAATCCGGCAACAGACGGCACATAAGCCACACTTCCCGGTGTACTGCGCCGTACCGCCTTTTCCGCTCCGGCAGAAGAATCTTCGCTTTCACAGCTGCATACAGGTGTTATCGCTTCTTCGTCGGAATAAACGACCTTAAGCTTTTTAATGCCTCTTTTTTTAAGTTCTCTTCGCATTACCCTCGCAAGAGGGCAAACGCTTGTATTGTAAATATCGGCAATTTTAAATCTTCCGCCGTCAAGCTTATTGCCTGCGCCCATAGAGCTTATCACAGGCGTTCCTGCGCAGTTTGCCGCCGTTACAATAGCTATTTTAGCGGTTACTGTATCCACTGCATCAACTATATAATCATACTCTGCAAAAGGAAAATCGTCCTTGTTTTCCGGCAGAAAAAAGCAGTTGTAAGCACGTACACATACATTCGGATTTATATCTAAAATGCGGTCACGCATCACATCGACTTTGTATTTACCTACAGTGCTGTGTGTTGCAATTATTTGACGGTTGATGTTTGATATACTCACTGTGTCACGGTCGATTATATCCATTGCGCCCACGCCGCTCCTCGCAAGTGCCTCGCACACATAGCCGCCTACTCCTCCTATGCCGAACACAGCCACACGTGAGGCGGCAAGCTTTTTCATTGCCTCAGCACCGAGGAGCATCTCTGTTCTTATAAACTCATTTTCCATTATATCACCCTAAAATCCGCATTTCTGCAAAACTATAACTCAGCTCACATTTTTAAAGGCAGTCAGCACAGATGACTTGGTAAGTGCAAAAAGCCGAACTGCAATTCATAAGCACTATGTATTGATAATTAAAACAAATCGTCCTGAGTATGTGCCGTAAATCTCTCTAAGAGAACGTCGAGTATGCCGCCGCAGACCATACCCTCATCTTCCGCATCATCACGGCTTAAATCTACATTTACAATACTTGTAACCGGCTTATCGCTCAAAAGCATACGTCTTGCGGCATTCACCACGCCTGCCTCCATACAGCCGCCGCCTATTGTACCCACAGTACCATCTGCGGTGACGAGCATTTTTGCACCGATTCCTCTCGGCGCAGAGCCATGTCTGCCCACAATAGTGGCAAGTATTCTGTCCTTATGAGCGTCATGCGTAAGGCTGTGCAGCAGCTTCATATCAAGCTTTTCTCCTGCAAAAGACCTGTTCTTTATTTCGATTATTTCCGCCATTACCGAAACTGCTATTTCAAACGGCGTCATAGCACCGATCGAAAGCCCTATAGGCGCATGAATAGTTGCGATGTCATCAGCCGAAAAGCCCTCTTCAAGAAGCTTTTCTTTTACTGCCGAAGCTCTGCCCTTACTGCTCATCATTCCAACATATGCCCGCTCTTTTTTGAGTATGGCGGTCAAACATTCACAGTCGAATCGGTGACCTCTTGTAACTATAACAAAGTACGTTCCGCTGTCGCCTTCAATTTTAGCAAGCGCATTTTCAAAGGAATCGCATATAACTTCATCTGCGCCTTTTTCTTCGGCGTTATTGGCAAAAAACGGTCTGTCCTCAATTACAGTAACAAAAAATCCTGCTTTTTTTGCAAGCTCGATAATCGGCATGGAAACATGGCCTGCACCGCAAATCACCATGTGCTTTTTGTTTTCTATAATCTCGCAGAAAACGTCTTGACCTTCGAGATTAATAATGCCGCTTCTTTCGGTATGCAAAGCCGCT
>CADBRB010000234.1 GCA_902796955.1 uncultured Ruminococcus sp. | reverse complement strand
TGCTGTCCGATATGCGGAAAAGCCCTGATTAAAGAGGAAAAGCGATTTTACTGCTCACAAAGTCATTCTTTTGATATAGCAAAAGAGGGTTATGTAAATCTGATTGTCGGCTCAAAATCCGGCAATTTAATGGGTGACAGCAGGGAGATGGCAAAGAACAGGAAGTCCTTTCTCTCTAAAGATTATTACAAATGCCTGAGTGACAAGCTAATCGAAATCATTAGTGAGTTTACCGATGTGAAAACTGTACTTGACATCTGTTGCGGTGAGGGGTATTATACCGAAAAAATCGCCGGGGCTTTTCCTAAAACAGATGTGTTCGGCTTTGATATTTCCAGGGAAATGGTGCGTCTTGCGGCAAAAAGACGTTGCAATGCAAAATTTTTTGTAGCCAATATGAGCCGTATACCTTGCGCCGATAATTCCGTAGATACAGCTATTCATTTGTTTGCGCCGTTTCATGATAAAGAGTTTTACAGGGTATTAAAAAAAGGCGGACATCTCATCTCCGTTGAGCCGGGCAAAAATCACCTGTTCGGTCTGAAGTGCGTAATATACGATTCTCCGTACCGAAACAGTGAAGCCGCTTCGGAAAGTGAGCTGTTCACCTTTGTACGCCGAATAAACCTATCCGACAATATTATTATTGATAATAACGACGATATTATGGCCCTGTTTCAAATGACCCCGTATTATTACCGCACGAGTGAGCATGACAGACGAAAGCTTGAGCATTTAACATCGCTTGAAACAGAGCTTGATTTTAATATAAATGTATATGTAAAGGATTAATCTCTCAGGCTGTAATTCGGAATGTAGACATATGGAATAACATCGGTGGAATCATTTCCGCCACGTCTTTCAACTCTTATGCGGTTGATTTCATCAACCTGTGCGGAAGTAAGCCAAATGCCGTAAATCTCCTGTTCGAGCATCATATCAAGCTCGCCGAGATAAGTTTCTACCGTACCCGGCTCATGTTCCTTTGTTTTTTTGTATTCCTGCTTATATTTTTCAAACAATACATCTCCGATATCCTCACGCAGTTCAAGCTCTCGCAAGCCGTTGCAACGCTGTGCGCAGCCTGTGTATAAGCGATTATAATTAAAATCACTGCTAAAAATAAGACTTTCAAACATGATTTTCTTTTCTAAAACCAAATCAAGCAATGTTTTTGTATCGGATTTAAGCTGTTCATCGGTAAGGTTATAGTCCCTGATGTTCTCACTTGAGCCTTTATAGTGGACGGAGCCTGTTTCTTCATCTTCCCAATATCTGCCGCCGTTCTCCTCGATTTTTTGAGAAACATAATCGTTTCTCTTTTGTTCGTCATCCCAGTTTTTCTGGCGTGTGGCAAGTATTTGTTCACGCCTTTGCGCAGGAGTGAGCTTTTCTGATTTTAAAGCCGTTTCGGTGGTACTCGGCGCATTGCTGGCAGCTTGCGGTTCCTGTGATTTTGTACAGCCGCTTACGGCAGATACGATAAGTAATGAGAGCAGAAAAATGAGTATTCTTTTCATTATAAAACCTCCTGTTATAAAATTGTAATATTAATGATTGAATTTAAACAGCGTTATTAGATATGCTGGCAAATTACTTGCGGCACTATACACAGGCACATTATTTTTGCCGGCCGTAATTACAGTTCCATTTGAATTGTATCCAATACCGCTGATTGTAAATGCATATGACACTGCTGAGTTTATCATTTTTAACATGGTGCTATCCGGATAATGCAAACAATTTTTAATGTATTCGACAATATTTTGCTCATTTGAATTAAGCCAAATGTTATAAATTTTTTGGTCGAGCATAAAATCAATCTGCGAAAAATCAGTAGATTTATAATCTGGATTCAATGACTTTAAATACTCTTCCTGATAACGTTTGACTAAAACCGTACCAATATCATCCCTCAGCTCCAACTCTCGCAAGCCGTTGCTGTACGAAGCAATATTAGAATACGTTTCTTCATCTACACTGCTTAGAGTCATCAATATGTTTGACATACAGTTGGTAGATAAAACTGCGTCGAGCAGTGTTTCTGTATCGTATTCCAGTTGTTCATCAGTCAGGTTATAATCTGGATAGTTGCTTGTATCTAAACGAATATAGGTACTGCCGCTTTCCTCGTCTTCCCAGTATTCCCCGCCGTTTTCCTCGATTTTTTGAGAGATATATTCGTCAAATTCTTTATACTCCTGCCAGTTTTTATTGCGTTTAGCAAGAATTTGGTCACGAATTTGCGCAGGGGTTGTTTGGGGCTGCTCGTCTGCTTTTGCGAATGCCGAGTAGCCGAAGCAGCCAAGCAAAATCGCAAGCGT
>CADBRB010000233.1 GCA_902796955.1 uncultured Ruminococcus sp. | reverse complement strand
GCTTCAACTACCGGTGCGGCCTCTGCTACAGGAGCAGGTGCTTCAACAGGTACCGCAAAAATCGGTATGCTTTCAGCCTTTTCCACTGCTTCACTTACCGGCTCTGATACCGGTTCAACAGCAGCTTCTTCATCAAATTCTGCCGTGATTACGGGCAAGTCTTCCTGCAGTTTTTCAGCAGGATTACCAGAGTTCTCAAGGGTTTCTGCGGCTGGTGCCATTGGCGGGAACTGCAGCTTTGTACCGCAATTCATGCAAAATTTCATTCCTTCCGTCACTTGACTTCCGCAATTTGGACAATAACCCATAAAATCATCCTCTCGTAAAATATTGAGTTAAATAACCGTGCATTAGCCATTGCAATAAATAAAACTATAGTTACAACGGTAAAGCACATTGTGTTAATTGTAATCACCCACAGACCGACAAATATATGTTTTTAGCTTAATTTGACTTTCATCAGTAATTACACACATTCATTATACAACATTTTTTTCAATTTGTAAAATGTTTCTGTTAAAATCGTTCTAAATTTTATAGTTTTTTTGAATTTTTGTTAATTTTTTTGCATTACAGCCCCAAAAATTGTATTTTATAATGCACTTTTACCATGAATTTAGTGTGTTTCAAGCTTCATATCGCCGTATTTTATGAGGTTTTTCTTCCTTAAAAACTCACTTACAGCAAACGAAATCACCGCAGGGAGCAAGAACTGCATAACAGCTATTATCAAAACAGTACCCCAAACGCCATGTTCGGGAGCCATGCATCTATATGTCATAATCTGCCCTACAAGTCCGGCAGAACCCATACCGGCACCTGTTGCATTACACTCCATATGTACTGCCATTGTAGATATCGGCCCCAATATTGCACTTGATATTATGGCAGGCAACCAGATAATCGGTTTTCGCACTATATTGGGTATCTGTATCATACTTGTGCCAAGTCCCTGAGCTACAGCACCGCCAAGCTTGTTTTCTCTATAGCTTGCCGCCGCAAAGCCTACCATGTTTGCACAGCAGCCGGCAACAGCCGCACCTGCGGCAATACCGTTAAGATTAAGTATTATTCCGAGTGCCGCAGAGCTAATCGGCAAAGTGAGTGCCATACCCATTATAACCGACACAACCACGCCCATAACAAACGGATGCTGTACGGTAGCCCAGCCGATTACCTCACCGAGCTTCGTCATAAGCCCGGAAATCGGCGGCCCTGCCAGCAATCCAATCGTTGAGCCTGCCGCAAGAGAGCATACCGGCGTAAGAAGTATATCGAGCTTTGTTTTGCCTGATATCAGTCTGCCGACCTCGATACCTACATAAGCCGCTATAAACGCACCCAAAGGCTCACCGGGGCCTTGTAAAACAACAGCGCCCGATTCAGATAAAATCTGCCCTGCAATTATTTTACTCGCAAAGGCTCCTACCATGCCGTTTACCGCCGCCGCAACCACTACCAGCGGGCTTTCACCGAATTTTCTGGCTACTCCCACGCCTATTCCGGCACCGGTTACAGCCATTGCCGCCTTGCTGACAAGGAGTATGTACTCACCTATCTGCGCATTTACATAGTCGCCAATCAATGCAGATAACTGTTGCAGAATAGTACCGACAATAAGCGTGGCAAAAAGTCCCAAAGCCATTCCGCTCAGCCCGTCAATGAATATTCTGTTTAAAATTCGCTTTAATAAGCTTTTTTTACCTTTCAAGATATTTACCTCCAAATTTCACGAAATCCGAAAAATCAAAACGGCTCGCCGCTGTGCATCATACAGATACATCGGAGGCAAAATTATTCGCCGTTTTTCATTTTCGGATATCATTAAAGTCAATCTATTTTTAAGTTTTCAAGCAGCTTTTCGGTTTCCTGCGCAACCTCTTTAAGCGCACCCTCCTCAAACGGAGATTTAAGCTTTGCTTCGTCGATAAGCTCCGTAAAGAACTTTTCGCCTCCCTGTGACAGGAACCTAACATATCTTTTAAAAGCATCGTCATAATCCTTTTGAGATTCAATAAGAAATTCCAATGCCAAAACCTGAGCCAGACAGTAATCTATATAATAGAACGGGCTTTCGTATATGTGCATCTGATACTGCCAGCGCGTACCCTTTTCGAGATATCGGATTCCCTTTGAAGAAAGGTACGGTCTGAACTTTGCTTCAAGCTCATTCCAAACCTCGTTTCTCTGAGCAGGCGTCATTTCCGGATTTGCATAGACGATATGCTGAAAATAATCTACCATTGTGCCGTAAGGTATAAACGAAAGTGCGGAAAAGGCGTGCATGAACTTATACTTTTCTGCATTCTCACCAAAGAATTTATCTATATATTTCCATGCAAAAAACTCCATGCTCATTGAGTGAGTTTCGGCCGTTTCCATGCCGTAATACGCCTCTAAATTATACTTATTCCTTGCTGTCATATATGCCGCAAATGCATGACCTGCCTCATGCGTCATAACGTCAACGTCGTCGGCTGTACCGTTGAAGTTTGCAAGTATAAACGGCTGATTATACTCCATAAACTCCGTACAGTAGCCACCGCCCCACTTATTCTCTCTGGAATCCACATCAAACGCTTCGTTTTCCATCATCATGTCGATAAACTTGCCCGTTTCCTCGCTCATGGCATGATACATTTCACTTGTTGCCTTGAATATATAGTCCTTATCGCCTATCGGCTTGGGATTGCCGCCCTTAATGCTCACGCCGTCATCATAAAGCATAAAGTCATCAATACCGAGCTTTTTAGCATTTTCAAGCTTAAGCCTTGCTACTGCAGGTACTATATCCTCAAGCACATTATTGCGGAATTTTTCCACCATCTTCTGGTCATAGCAAAGCCTGCCCATATTATAGTAGCCCAGCTCTATATAGTTCTCATAGCCCATTTTCTTAGCCATTCTGTCACGTATTTTAACAAGTCTGTCAAAAATATCGTCGAGCTTTTCGGAGTTTTCCTCAAGTGCCTTGCCGAGAGCATCATAGGCTTCTTTTCTTGTCTGCCTGTCATCGTCGGTCAGGAATTTTGCATGAAGCGGACGCGGCCTTTTTTCTCCTCTGAATTTCACCGTCATGCCTGCCATAAGCTGTGAATATTCGCTTACAACCTTGTTTTCCTCTATCATATCCTCAACTATAAGCGGCGACATTGCTTTTTGCGTTACCTCAAGCGATTTGAATATAACGGGAATAAGTTGCT
>CADBRB010000232.1 GCA_902796955.1 uncultured Ruminococcus sp. | reverse complement strand
GACGGCAACGGTCAAAGCGAGCTGGTTTATGCAATTACAGGTATTATGCCGCATTTATCGGGTAAAATCTACCTTAAGGACGAAGACATTACCGATGCACCTATCAGAAAGAGAACCACCTCCGGTCTTGGCCACATACCTGAGGACAGACATAAGCACGGACTCGTTTTGGACTATACGCTTGGTGAGAACATGATACTCCAGAGCTACTTTGAGCCGAGATTTTCAAAGCATGGCTTCCTCAGATTTGATAACATCGAAGAATACGCAAATAAGCTTATAAGAGAATACGACGTAAGAAGCGGTCAAGGTGCTAAGACGATTGTAAGAAGTATGTCCGGCGGCAACCAGCAGAAGGCAATCCTTGCAAGAGAGATTGACAGAGATCCTGATTTGCTTATCGCAGTCCAGCCCACCAGAGGTCTGGATGTAGGAGCCATAGAGTTTATACATAAACAGCTTGTTAAGCAAAGAGATTCAGGCAAAGCTGTCCTTTTGGTTTCTCTTGAGCTTGATGAAGTTATGAATGTTTCAGATAGGATTTTGGTAATGTACGAGGGCGAAATCGTTGCTGATCTCAATCCTAAGGAAATCACCGTGCAAGAGCTTGGACTTTATATGTCAGGCTCAAAGAGGGGGGCAGGATATGAAAAGAAATAATTTTAGCTCCGACGTTATTAAAATGAAGACAAGAAACCTGCTTATCGCTGTTTTACCTTCAATAATGGCAATTTTGGCCGGTATACTTGTTGGATTTGTAATTCTTTTGGCAGTTAATCCCAGTCAGGCATTTGCCGGCCTTTCAACAATTTTTATCGGCAGCTTCAATAAGGGTGCCAAGTCAATCGGCAACGCATTTTATGAAGCTACACCGATTATACTTACAGGTTTGTCCGTAGGATTTGCCTTTAAAACCGGTTTGTTCAATATCGGTGCTTCCGGTCAATTCTTTGTAGGTGCATTTTTCACAATCTACGTAGGCTACACATGGACATGGCTTCCGCCGTCAATCCATTGGCTCGTTGCTCTTATCGCAGGCTTGATAGGCGGCGCAATTTGGGGCGTGCTTCCTGGCTTACTCAAGGCCTTCTTTAACGTTAATGAAGTTATCACCTGCATCATGATGAACTACATAGGTCTTTTTGGCGTACTATACGCAATCAAAAACAGCGTTGTTTACAATAAGCTTCAGAACAGGACATATGTTCTTCCCGAAAGCGCAAATCTACCAACGCTTGGACTTAACAAGATTTTTCCGTATCAGAGCATGAATTCCGGTATCATAATTGCAATTATATTTGTAATCGTTATTCACATAATCCTTGATAAAACTACATTTGGTTTTGAGCTTAAGGCCTGTGGCTTTAATCCCGACGCCAGTAAATATGCTGGCATAAGTGCAAAGCGCAATATCATACTCTCTATGGTTATTGCAGGTGCTCTTTCAGGTGTGGGCGGCGCATTACTCGCTCAATCCGGTTGGTTTATAGATGTTGTTGACAATCTGCCCGGTTACGGCTTTGACGGTATGTCTGTTGCACTTCTTGCAATGTCAAATCCTGTAGGAATACTTTTCTCAGGATTGTTTATTGCACATATCAGTGTTGGCGGTATCTATCTGCAGAGGCTCGATTACGATATGGAAATCATCAACATCATTACAGCGGCTATTATTTACTTTGCTGCTCTGGCACTCCTCTTCAACATAATTACCAAGAAGATATTCAAGGATAAGAGCGGTAAGAATGCCAACGCAGACAGCGGTGCTGCGGTTGCAGCTATAGCCGATGTAAAGAAAAAGCTTGTTGCCGATGACAAAAAGCCGACAAACAGCAAAAATACTTCAAATACAGGCAAGAAATCAAACGCTTCTTCAAAGAATAATTCTAAGGGAAACGCTAAAAAAGGAGGAAAAAGTAAATGACCGGTCTTGATTTGTTATATTTCCTTGTACAGCAAACTATGGGCTTTGCCATTCCTCTTCTTGTAGTTGCTTTGGGCGGTATGTTCTGCGAACGCAGTGGTATAATCAACGTTGCCCTTGACGGCATCATGATTATCGGCGCACTTACAGGTACAATTTTTATTAACCTAATGCAGAGCCTTGACGCAATGTCCGGCAATCTGCTGTACTTTGTGGCAGTTATTGTGGCCGCCGCATTCGGCATAATCTTTTCTCTGCTTCACGCTTATGCTTCCATTAACATGAAAGCAAACCAGGTTATCAGCGGTACAGCACTTAACCTTGCTGCTCCTGCTCTCGCAATTTTTATCGGCAGACTTTACACCGAGAAGGGTGTTCAGCAGATAGAATTTGTCAATCAGTTCAGAATTGAAAAAGTTCCGGTACTCGGTTCTATTCCTTTTATTGGTGATTTGTTCTTCAAGAACGTTTACATAACCACTTACATCGGTTTTGCCATTCTTGCAATTTCTGCTTTTGTATTGTTCAAAACAAGATTCGGATTAAGACTTCGTTCATGCGGTGAGCATCCGCAAGCTTCCGACTCTGTTGGTATCAACGTATATAAGATGAGATACGCAGGCGTAATTATTTCCGGTGCTTTAGGCGGAATAGGCGGCCTTGTATTTGTTGTTCCTAACTCAACAAACTTCAACTCTACCGTTAGCGGTTACGGATTCCTTGCTCTGGCTGTTCTTATTTTCGGTCAGTGGAATCCTCTCAAGATTTTGTATGCGTCTCTGTTCTTCGGATTCCTTAGAACAGTTGCGGCTTCTTACTCGGCAATTCCGTTCCTGCTTAATATGGGATTGCCAATGGAGATTTACAAAATGGTACCGTATATAGCAACAATCATTGTTCTTATATTCTCGTCAAAGAATTCTCAGGCTCCGAGAGCTGAGGGCGTTCCTTACGACAAGGGCAGTCGATAATATAATATCGGTAGTCAGATAAATGAAGAATTTGCAGTATTTCCGCTTCTGCGGAGATACTGCGTATCACTTAAGTTCACAGCCTTACATATATCTACCAGATTCACAGATATACTTTAAGGCTGTGTAATTGTTTAGTAAATAATTTGGTAAGAAAAGAGGTAAATGATATGAGAATGTATGACATAATTACCAAGAAACGTAACGGCGAGGTATTGACAGACGCTGAGATTAGCTTTTTTATAGACGGCTATACCAAGGGAGATATACCTGACTACCAAGTTTCTGCGCTTTTAATGGCAATTTACTTTAACGGAATGAATGAACACGAAACATCATATTTGACCATGGCGATGGCGCAATCCGGCGATCAAATCGACCTCTCCGGCATTAAGGGTGTAACTGTTGATAAGCACAGCACCGGCGGCGTGGGAGATAAGACAACGCTTATTGTTGCTCCCATTGTTGCTTCTTTGGGCGGCAAGCTTGCTAAAATGTCCGGCAGAGGCTTAGGTCATACCGGCGGCACGGTTGATAAGCTTGAATCTATCGGTGATTTTTGTACCGAGCTTTCTCCGGAAGCTTTTATAAAGCAGGTAAATGATATAGGAATCTGCGTCGTCGGTCAATCCGGAAACCTTGCTCCTGCGGATAAGAAACTGTATGCTTTGCGTGACGTAACTGCTACGGTTGACAGCGTTCCGCTTATCGCTTCAAGCATTATGAGCAAAAAAATCGCAGCCGGCTCAAGCTGTATTGTTCTTGATGTAAAAACCGGAAGCGGCGCATTTATGAAAACTCTTGACGACTCGATTCTGCTTGCTCAAAAAATGGTTGATATCGGCTATTCAGTAGGCAGAAAGACAGCCGCTTTGATAACCAATATGGATATACCGCTCGGTCATGCTATCGGTAATTCCCTTGAGGTTATTGAGGCTGTGAACACATTAAAAGGCAACGGACCCGCCGACTTGACAGAGGTATGTGTTGCGCTTGCCACAAACATGGTTTACCTGTGTACTGGCAAACCGAAGGATGAGTGTAAGGAAATGGTTCTCGGCGCAATCAAAGACGGTTCTGCGCTCGACAAGCTTCGCCAGATGGTTAAAGCACAGGGCGGCGATGTTGCCAGAATCGACAACACTGATTTATTCCCGAAAGCACCTGTAGTTGTAGACGTAAAATCTCGTAAATCCGGCTATATTAAGCATATGGATGCTGAAAAAATCGGCATTTGCAGTGTTATTTTGGGTGCAGGCAGAGAGAAGAAGGGTGATCCTATTGATTTTTCGGCAGGTATCATATTATCCAAAAAGACCTGCGACTATGTAAATGAAGGCGATGTTATCGCACAGTTCCATACCTCGGACGCATCTAAAATTGCTTCTGCGGAAGAACTCTTTAATACGGCTATAGTATATTCTGATGAGCCGGTTCCAGCTCCTACTCTGGTATATGAGATTATCTCCGAGCCGAGTAAATAATACATAATGTTACGGCGGGGCTTAAATTAAATTAGCTCCGCCGTATCTGATGATTCTGCATTATCAGGCATCTATAAAAGCGTATGTTATAGCGTACTTTTTTATAAATGTCTGTTCCTGATAGGAAAAAGACTTAGACCTGCGTGGGCAGTTTTTGCAATGCAGGGCGGATGCAGACGACATTCGCTTGCACGCCACACACTTGCTTATTTAAACAAAGGCTTTAAATGCATTTGCGGATAATATGGTTATTTAATTCAATAACTCTGTCTGTGCTTCATCCTGACATATTCTAAAGATGACAAAGAGGCATTGCGCTGATTATAGCGTAAATGTTATCTTCTTAGTATCAGACTTTTAAATTAAGGAGAAAAAATATGGGTATAATAGTTTTAATAATCGCCTTGCTTCTTGCGTGTGCGGACCAGCTTATCAAACTGCTTGCCGTAGAGCACTTGCAGGGAAAAGGCATCGTTACCGTTATAAACAAGCTTCTCTATCTCAATTATGCCGAGAATAGAGGCGCGGCGTTCAGTATGCTTGCAAACCACAGGTGGATTTTTATAGTATTTACTTTTATAGCCATAGGCGCATTGATTTATGTTGTATTTAGCAAAAAAATTAAAAACAAGTTGTTTTTGGCTTCTGCCGCAATGATAATAGGCGGAGGAATCGGTAATCTTATTGACAGAATACGTCTTGGCTATGTGGTTGATTACATATACTGGTCTTTTTTTAAACCGGTATGTAATTTTGCAGACTACTGCATTACGTTTGGAACAGCTCTTTTGATGATTTACATTATCTTTTATACAGATACTCTAAATGACCACAAAGAGCATATGCCGGATACAGGTGAAGTGCAGAAAACCGATGATAAGAGTAACGACACAGGCACATCTGTCGATGATAAAGATAACTCGACAAGTAATGAGGAAGTATAGTGTGTTGTGTTAAGGTGTTTATATATGGAAGATTTTATTTTTAAAGTTGATGATTGTAATATCGGCGAGAGAATAGACAAATTCTTATCTGTCAATATTCCGGATTTCAGCCGTAATTCCATACAATCACTGATAAGTGACGGTAAGGTTTTCGTCGGCGGCAAGTCGGTAAGCAAAAATTATAAGCTCTGCAAAAATGATTTTATCAGTGTAGATGTACCTAAGCCTGTAGCTCTTGAAGTTACGGCTGAGAACATACCCATTGATATAGTTTATGAGGATGCTGATTTGCTTGTTGTAAACAAGCCGAAGGGAATGGTTGTCCACCCGGCGGCAGGCAATTACAGCGGCACACTTGTAAATGCTTTAATGTATCACTGCGGTAACAGTTTATCCGGTATTAACGGTGTACTCCGTCCCGGCATAGTACACAGAATTGACAAAAACACAAGCGGTTTGCTCATTGTTGCAAAAAATGATAAATCGCACAGAGGGCTCGCTGAACAAATAAAGCAACATAGCTTTACACGTGAATATCAGGCTGTTGTGACCGGAAATATAAAAGATGACGCAGGTACTGTTCACGCACCGATTGGCAGGCATCCTGTTGACAGAAAAAGAATGGCCGTAACCGAAAAAAATTCCAAGGATGCAATTACGCACTATTTTGTTATTGAGAGATATAAGGGTTATACACATCTAAGACTTAGGCTGGAAACAGGCAGAACTCATCAAATAAGAGTTCATATGGCATACATAGGTCATCCAGTAGCCGGAGATGACGTATATGGGCACAACAAAGAGAATTACCCGCTGAACGGACAGTGTCTGCACGCAGGCTTAATAGGTTTTGTACATCCGACAACTGGCGAATATCTTGAATTCTCTGCGCCATTGCCTGAGTATTTTCAAGGTTTTTTGAAAAAAATTGCTAATTTTTAAAAAAGTAGTTGCAAAAATGCGCATGATGTGGTAAAATATGAAAGCATTTGGAATCAATCCGAAAGGATGGGGTTCATTGCCCGACATATTGTCGACATTGAAACGGACAGTCCTCTGCCTATATGGTAAGAATGTCTGAAAAACAGGAGGAACTTACAATGGATGCATTGAAAATCATTGCAGCGGATTCAGTAAAGGAAGAGTTGCCCAAGTTCGGTATTGGCGATACAGTAAGAGTTGACGTTAATATCCGTGAAGGCGACAGAGAAAGAATCCAGCAGTTCGAGGGAACTGTTATTGCTCGCAAGGGTAGCGGGGTTGCCGAAACCTTTACCGTTAGACG
>CADBRB010000231.1 GCA_902796955.1 uncultured Ruminococcus sp. | reverse complement strand
TACATCACTTAAAACAGCTGTCATATCAGACGGTGTAACAGTTCTGGGTAAATATATGTTTGCCGGCTGTACCAAGCTTGACGGTATAATCATACCGTCCTCCGTAAAGAGCATATACGCCGCTGCATTCAGCGGTTGTTCGTCGCTTAAAAGCATTGACATAAACAGCGGGCTTACATCTTTGCAGAGCAGTGTGTTTTCAAACTGTTATTCGCTTTGCACATTGGATTTGCCGGATACGCTTAAAAGCATAGGCAGCAAGGCTTTTGCCTACTGCGCATCGCTCTCTGCCGTTATAGTACCCGATTCCGTCGAGAGCATAGCAAGCTTTGCTTTCCTCAGATGTACTGCTTTAAGGACGCTTTACCTCGGCATAAGCGTGCAGGAAGTGCCGGATTACTGCTTTGACGGCTGTGAATCACTTGAATATCTGTTTGTTATGGGCAATACCTCATCAATAAATATGAACGCCTTTGAAGATTGCGGCTCACTTACAAAGATAACGGTAAGCAGTTATAACAGCCGTTATGCGTCGCCATCGGGTGTTCTGATAGATAAATCTGCTTGCACACTGCTGTTGTACCCGCCAAAGAAAAATACCGTAAGCTATACCATACCCGAAAACATAACGAGGCTTGCGGACGGCGCATTCAAAAACAATCAAAGCCTTGCATCATTGATAATACCAAACAGAGTGACGGAAATAGGCGAGGACTGTTTTTCGGGCGTTAATTCTCTTAAATCACTTACCATAGGAAACATATTGGCAACCAATACGCTGTACTCTCTGTTTCCCGACAGCGTGAGCCTGCTGGAAACCGTTCGTATAACCGCCGATTTTTCGGAGATTAAAGAGGGTATGTTTGAAAAATGTTCATCTCTTGCCGCAATATCTGTTCCAAGCAGTGTTACACGCATAGGCGACAGGGCATTTTCGGGATGCAGCTCATTACGGATAATCACCCTGCCGGCAACTGTTTCATATATAGGAGAACGAGCATTTTACAGATGTGATAAGCTCACATATGTAAATGTTCCCGATAATCTCACTGAAATAAAGCCGTATACCTTCTACGGCTGCCGAAGCCTTACCGAAGTAAACGTGCCGGATACGGTGGTTGAAATCGGTGAAAGAGCTTTTTATAACTGTGCCGGACTAAAAGATATAAACATACCGGCAGATATAACCGTAATACACCCGTATACATTTTACGGATGCAGAGGGCTTACCTCGATGAACGTGCCGTATTATGTAACCGAAATAGGCGAATATGCTTTTTACGGCTGTTCCTCGGTGGAAGAGATGTATATACCGGAATCTGTTAAAAAAATAGGCGGTTATGCATTTTCCGGCATGAGCCGGTTAAAAGCGATAACCATTGAAGAAGGGCTTTCCGAATTGGGAAGCGGCGCATTTGAGGGCTGTGCCGCCCTTGACCTGATCACAGTGCCGGATACCGTCACATTTATCGGCTTTAATTGCTTTGCAAAATGTACTGCATTGACCAGAATAAATTTAAGCAACGGCATAAATGTCATTACAAAAAATCTGTTTTTAGACTGTACTTCCCTAAAGTCCGTATGCCTTCCGTTTGGTATAACCGATATAAACGAGTCTGCATTTTCAGGCTGTACACAGCTTGAATCCGTAACCTGCGGCACACAAATACAGAACATAGGCAGGCTTGCGTTCAACGGCTGTTCAAGGCTCGGCTCAATACAGCTTTACGATAATATAAGCTACATATCGGCAGATGCATTCAACGGATGCTCAAAAATAAATCTGCTTTGCGGCGTAAACAGCTATACGCACCGCTATGCCGCTCAAAACGGCATATATTATACGGTAGTTTTCAATGGCGACGGCTGGAGTGCGTACATGACGCCCGAAAACGACATATTGACTTCATTTGACATGACCGACAGCATTAATCTGTACGGCTCTCATTACAGAATATCCGCATACAGCGGAGCGGATAAGGTCGATACCGGCGCAACGCTCGGTATGTCCGTCATATGCGCAACATCCACAGATGCGGATATGTACGTTATAAGCTCTTACCGCACAGATACCGGAGTAAAAACCGCTCTTGAGTACAGTATTGAAAACGGCTGCTATAAATTTGACATTTCGGAATTTGACAGAATATCTCTTGAAAAGGGCATAAAAGGCGACGCAAATCTCGACGGAAAGTATAATACGCATGACGTAAGCTGTCTGCTCGATATACTTACATCATCTATAGATTGCGTTTCGGTGCAGTCACGTCTTGCCGATATAAACGACGACGGGGAAACAAATCTGCTTGACGCCTACTTGATGCTTGTACAAAATAACACTTGAATATACGACTGATTTGTACTAAAATATACGGGAATGACCGTTTGTTTAATACTGATTCCCGATAGAAAGCAAACTTGGATTTGCAGGGATAATTTTTGCGGAACAAGGCTGTATTGCGGAGATTAAACCGTTAAGTTTGTCGTATTTTTATTAAAAATCAGTATAATCTGACAAGCGGCAGATAAAAGGAGAGATATCTTTGGCAAGAATATATCCGCTATTCAGCGGCAGCAGCGGCAACTGTTATTACATAGCCTGCCGTGAAAGCGCAATACTTATAGATGCAGGAAGAACGGCAAAGCAAATTGAAACCCTTCTGCACGAAAACTCTCTTTCACCGTCAAGCATAGCAGCTATCTTTGTTACACACGAGCATAACGACCACATATCGGGGCTTCGCACGTTTGCGTCGCGCCATAAAATAAAAGTATATTCCTCGCACGCCACCCTTACCGAGCTGGAGGCAATGGGCGTTATAAACGGCAAATACCCCTGCGGTATAATAGAGAACGACTCTGTGGAGCTTGATGACATGAAAGTAAAAGCTTTTAAAACATCACATGACTGCGTTGATTCTCAGGGCTATGTAATCGAAACCGCCGACGGCAATAAAATATCGCTGGCTACAGACCTCGGTACGATAACCGATACGGTAGCAAATGCAATTTTGGGAAGTAATGCGGTAATAATCGAATCAAATCACGATATACAGATGCTCCTTAACGGCCCGTATCCCTATTATCTTAAAAAGAGGATACTTTCCGATAAGGGACACCTTTCAAACAATGATTGCTCCTACTTTCTGCCGGAGCTGATAAACAGCGGCACAACAAGATTTATACTTGCT
>CADBRB010000230.1 GCA_902796955.1 uncultured Ruminococcus sp. | reverse complement strand
TGCCGCAAATGCCGTCAAGGATATACTTGTTTCTTGCGGAATCGTAAATGTAGCCGCTGAGTACGCCGTACACGATGTGATAGTCGATTTTGATAAGCCCGACGTTGGCTTTTGTGAGAATCACATCGCCTATGTCAAAGGTTATGTTTACCATACCGAATCGGTCTTTAATAATCCATTGCTTATCATTGACGTGCTTGAAAATCACAGGGGGAAGCGGCTCGTTTTTACCCTTCAGCCAAATAAGGTTTTCGTTATAATCCTTTTGGTTTACCGATTGGTTACGTGTGAGGTTAAAGGCAAAAGGCTGCATCTTGCCGTCTATGTCAGGCTTGCTCATGCCGGTAAGCCAATCATAATGAGTTTTACGGGGATAGTAGCCCTTGTGGTCGTCTATGATAGCCGTTGTAGTTTCGTCCGCTTCAAAGCGCATACCGTTGTACTCAATGTACCCCTCAACAGAGAGAAAGTCCTTTTGGCTGTAGACAGGCCTGTTTTTGCCCATAGGCATACTTACTATGCTCGGCTTTGAAATGCGCTTAAAGCTCAGGTCACAATCAAATGTTCCTGCCGCCTTGTTTTTACCGTGAGCAACCACAGAGGCCTCACCGTCTTGAAAATTGTTTATGTACTTGATTTGCACCGTTCTGCCGTTGCTGTAGGTTTCCGAATTATCGAGAAGATTATCCGACACAACAGCTTTGGAGCCCGGAAAAAGCATATCCTTCCAATAGACGCACTTTCTCTTTTGCGTGTCGTACAGGGTTATAAACGTTGTGCCGAACACGGAAAGATTGCACACAACAACCATTACGACGATTTTACCGAAGTCTATCTGTGCGGCTTCCCACAGTGACAGCTTGGATTTGTTGAAAGCATTCGGTAACGCCGTTGGATGGTCGGCATCGAGGAAATTCATTTCTTTAAACTCTTCTTTGAATGTGCCGAAATGGCAGTTTCCGTTTTCATCTACGATATTCTCAGGCGTTTCCTGTGCCTGACGCTTTTGTGATAAAAATTTTTTGTAATCCATAGCGTTACCTCCTATATTTTTTACACATCTCTTTTGCACTGTGACTTTTTTGTTCTCCGTTATTCGATTTTAAAAGCCCTGCTGTCTAAAGCAGATTATTCAAGCGTTATAAGAATCTCTACGGTTTTCATCTCGGCGTCCTTGGAAATTGTTGTTTTTTCGGACTCTATCTGAGCTTTATAGCCAAATTCAATTATTTTATTGTTTGCTTCGGCAACATAGTAAAAATACTTGTTAGGCGTATCGTAAAACAAGATATCAAGTATCTTTTCAAAGCTCTGACCCTCGTCCACCTTTAAATACACTTTATTTTTCTTTTCAAGCACTGCGTCTACAAGCATATTGATAAATTTTTCGTCTGTCTGTGCGTCTATCTCGGTGATTACAATAGCGTTTTTATTAAAAAAATTGTTTTTGTCAGATGTACATTCGGGCAGGGTAAGATTGAACAGCTCCTTTTGCTTGTTGTTTGTGCCGCATATCTCATCGTCTGTAAGCATTGAATAATGCTTTGATACCGTATGGTCCTTCAAAATGTATTCATCCGACAGGTTAAAGTATTTGTATATCGTTCCGTCGTCCGTATCGTCCCATGTGGGGTCCAAATGATACCATTCTCCGTCAATCTTGACCATGTTCCACATATGCAGAACATCCTTGCTTTTGCCGTTGACCAGTATGCTCTCTATACCGGCATGTGCAAGCAAAAGCTGCATAGATTTGGCATAGCTTTCGCATACTGCAGATTTATCAATAAGTGCGCCAACGCTTGTAAAATACCGCCAGCCGTCATCTATGCTCTTTACGCCCGTCGCATAGTCTACACTGCCGGCAACGGCATCGTGTATGTAAAGCTCGCGCTCATACTCCGTAAGACCCGGCTCAAGCTTGCTTATAATCTTTTTAACTGACTTTTCAAGCTTTACAAGGTCATTATGACATTCGCTTGCAGACTCATAAGAATAAAGCTGTATAACCGTACTGCCCTCGCTTATGCCATAGGCAAAAGTATTATCAAGCCAGAAAATCTGCGGATTGTCTATTTCAAATGCGAAAATTGCCTGACGTATGTCCCTCTCGCTCATCTCATAATTGAGCAGGCATATCTGCTTTATTATATATCTGCCCGTTTTGTCCTTCTTCTCGGCTATTGTATATATATTCTGGGCGATTTTTTCATAACACTTCTTTTGCAAATCCGTGTCCAGACTTTGATAGCCGTAATCTACCGGTGAATATCCGTAGCAGTCGTTTTCAAGCGTGACGTATTCCGGAATTGTGACGCAATCCTCACTTTCGGCATTTGTGAGCAGACTTTCATGTGATTGAGAGCTTGTAAACTCTGTTATAAAATCTGTTATTGACGACATATCGCAGCCTGCGGTCAGCATTAACACAACGCACAATAAACATAAAATTCGCAGTTTATTCTTCATAACATTATCGCTTCCAGTCTTTTTAATATTAATCGGGCTTTATCTCAATTTTGCCTTTATAAAAACAGCATATAATTCTCTATATTTTTGCTGTAAATACCTGTCACGCAGAGCAATGCTCCGCATACGGTTGTTTGTTTTCGGACTTTTATTGCCTGAGTTAATTATACTATTTGCTTTGACTTGTGTCAATAAACAATACAATATCTATTTTTATATTAAAGCATTGACGCCGCTTACATTACAATCCGCTATCAGTATAAAACGACGGTAATGCCTGTGCAATACCGCCGTTTTTTAATTATTTTTTATAATCTTTCCTTATCTGTTGGTTTTTCTCTTGCCGTTTTTACCGTCAAATGACGGATTGAACGCATAGAAATTTTTGCTGTCAAGCTTATCGGTTGCTATTCTCAAGCCCTCACCGAAACGCTGATAATGCACAACCTCTCTCGCTCTTAAGAACCTGATGGCGTCCGTAACATCCGGATCATCGGAATAGCGCAGGATATTGTCATAGGTTGTGCGAGCTTTTTGTTCTATTCGGATAATGAAAGTACTTCAAACCGGCTCTCAGAGCTACTTTTCGACAGCCTTTTCTATAAAAGTTTTAGAAATTCCAATAAATTTTTATCGGTCTTTCTTTAGTCTTAGGTATTCGCTTTCCTATTTCTATACGGTCGATAAGTATATCAACCATTTCTCTTGTCAAGTGGTCGGTGTTGGTATAATTTTTTACAAGCTCACGGCAATTATCTGCCCCAAGAAGCTTATTTTTAATCTCCTCAATTTGGCTGTTTGCTTCTTCAATGAGCTTATTAAAACGTTCCTTATCTTTATGTAGCTCATGTGATAAGTCTATAAATTCATCTTCTGTAATTATACCTTTAAGCTTATCCCTGTATAAAGCCTTTACCTGCTCGGAGCAGTCGTCAATTTTCTTTTGATAATCCGCCGTCTGCACTTCATACTTTTTGATTTGCTCCTGTGTTCTGCCGTTAAAATCGGCTTTTTCTTCAATAAGCTGTTCATCAAGATATTTAGCGTTTAGTTCGTGAAGCTCCTGCAAAACAACCTTTTCAAGGTGTTTTACGGAAATCATACAACCCTCGCAGGCTTGCTTTGACACATAGCGTGTACCGCACCTTAAATAATACTGACCGTTTGCGTGCTTGTTGGAGCGCAAGGTATAGCCGCAGTACATACAGCGTGCTTTTCTCGCAAACAAGCCTATTTCGCCTGTTGAAAAGGCTTTTGTTTTTTGCTTTATCAAGGCTTGTGCTTTATTCCAAAGCTCCATGTCGATTATTGGCTCATGTGTATTTTCAACAACAATCCATTGTTCTTTCGGCTTCGGCTTGCATTGCTTTGTCTTGTAGGATATACTGCCCGACCTGCCCTGTACCATATTGCCGATATAAATTTCATTTGTCAGCATATGAGAAATAGCGAAGTACTGCCATAAGGTACTGCGGCCTTGTTTTGGCTGATTGTACCTTAGACCTTGTTGCCGTTTGTATTCCGTTGCGTTGGGAATGCCTCTTTCATTTAAAATACGGGCTATGCTTGTTTTGCCATGCCCCTGTACAAAAAGATTAAAGACTTCACGCACAACCTTAGCTGCTTCTTCATCAATTATTAAATGACCTTTTTGGTTAGAGTCTTTCATATAGCCGTACAAGGCAAATGACCCGATATGCTGACCGCATTTCATTTTGTTTAAAAACACACTTTTGATATTTTCGGATAAGTCTTCCAAATACCACTCATTGATTAAGCCGTTGATTTGTCTTGCTTTTTTATTGCCCTTGATATCGGTATCGGCATGGTCTACAATACTTATAAACCGTATACCCCAAATGGGAAAAAGCCCATGTATGTACTTTTCTACAAGCTCAAGCTCTCTTGTAAATCTCGATTGAGTTTTGCAAAGTACGATATCAAACTTTTTAGCTTCGGCATCTTTTAAAAGCCTGTTAAATTCGGGTCTGTTGCGGTCTGCGCCGCTCCAATCCTCGTCACAGTAAATGTCGTAGATTTCCCAATCATGCTCAAGGGCGTACTCAATAAGCATAGACTTTTGATTTTGTATGCTTTCGCTCTCATCGGTTTTGTTTTTCTTAAATCT
>CADBRB010000229.1 GCA_902796955.1 uncultured Ruminococcus sp. | reverse complement strand
TGTATTCCATACAATCACCTCTAATTTCTAAAGCTTTACGTTTATTGCAGAATCCTATTATACCGCAGGAGAAAAACAACATTGGTATAAATCATCGTCTATCGGTGCAAGTCAGCATACCGGACAGATGGCTCAAATCCACATAATAAACGCAAGATTTAAACAAACTTCCCCACTTAACCTATTGTAAATCTATTATACCACATCATCAAAAAAAAGCAAAGTTTTTTTAACGAATTTTCTACATTTGGTTCATATTATCTTATTTTTCGGAGCTGTAGACGCATAATTTGTCAACATACAATAAAAAGTTTCAAACGGCAATATTGTTGTATTCTTTAATAATAATAGAAAACAGTGTTTCCATTCGCTCTGTTTTTCCGCACAGATATAGATACCCGAACAGACTTTCAAGCCCTGTAGCCGCATGATAATCGGCAAGGCTTTGATTCTTTGGTGCATGAACGTGCGCATTGCGTCCACGTTTAAAAACATCCGTTTCATCCGCTGTCAGGTATGATTCCAAACATTTAGCCATTTGAGCCTGCGCCTTACAGCAAACAAGCTTGACCTTGTTCTGATTAAGCACGCCTGCCGGTGCATTTGCAATCGTCACAAAATACTCACGAACAAGCAAATCGAAAACTCCATCGCCTATAAACGCCAATGTAAGAGGGCTGTACTGCCGTATATCCTCAGGATTTCTGTTTAATAGCTTTTCCAAATCTGTCGCTCACTCCCGTAATACTAATCAACAAAATCAAATTCCAAATCGTAAATGCTCACAGTATCGCCCTGCACTACGCCTGCCTCACGCAAAGCGTCTATTACACCGCTGTTTATAAGCACCCTCTGAAAATACTGCATAGACTCATAGTCATAGAAATCAACAGTTCTCATTATATTTAAAAGCCATTGTCCCTCTACAAAGTAGACTCCGTCGTGCTTCTTTATGTCAACAGTATGCTTACCAACGCTTTCAGCCTGCAAAACAGGTACAGGCTCCGCCTCGTATTTTATAATAGGAGGAAGCTTGCTTAAAAGCTCCCATATACGATTCAAGAGCGCATCCACATCATACCTGATAGCCGCCATTATCGGGAAAAACTCATAACCCTCTGATTCTATAAAGCTTTTGAACTGCTCTATCTGCTCATCGGTGGCAAGGTCGCACTTATTGCCGGCAACAAGCATCGGTCTTTCGGCAAGCTCCGGGTTAAACTTCACAAGCTCGCCGTTAATAGTTTTAAAATCCTCTATCGGATCTCTTCCCTCACTGCCCGAAACGTCAACTATATGCACAAGCAGGCGGCATCTCTCAACATGACGCAAAAATCTGTGGCCAAGACCCAAGCCTTCACCTGCACCCTCTATAAGTCCGGGGATATCTGCCATAACAAAGGAGTTGCCCTCACCCATTCTCACTACGCCCAGCACAGGGTTTATAGTGGTAAAATGATAATTTGCTATTACGGGCTTCGCCTCGCTTACAACCGAAACAAGTGTTGATTTTCCGACATTCGGATATCCTACAAGCCCAACATCGGCAAGCAACTTCAGCTCAAGCTGTACCTCGTATTCTTCACCGGGTAAGCCCGGCTTGGCAAATCTCGGCGTCTGCCTTGTGGGTGTGGCAAAATGCACGTTACCCCAGCCGCCCTTACCGCCTTTTGCAACCACTACTGGCGCATCGCCGGAAATGTCGGCTATTATCCTGCCTGTTTCAGCTTCCTTTATAACAGTACCTCTGGGTACTCTGATTACCAAATCCTCAGCTTTTTTTCCGCTGGAGCGTCCTCCCCTGCCGTTTTGACCGCTCTGTGCGGCATATTTGCGTTTATATCTGAAATCAGAGAGTGTCGACAGATTGTCATCCGCCTGAAAAACTATATCTCCGCCTTTACCTCCGTCACCACCGTCAGGGCCGCCTGAGGCAATATATTTTTCTCTGTGGAATGATACGGCTCCGTCACCGCCGTTTCCTGCTTTTATATGAATTTTAGCTATATCTACAAACATCTTATCGGGGTTATCCCGTTCACCTGCGCTTTATATCTTAAAATTTTGTTTACATAAAAAATCGGGGACGCAAAAAACGCCCCCTGTATAATCCGTCAGATTATTGTTCTGCATAAACAGATACGCGCTTGCGGTCACGTCCGACACGCTCAAAACGTACCTTTCCGTCAATTAAAGCAAACAATGTATCATCAGAACCGCGTCCTACATTATTGCCCGGATGAATGTGAGTACCACGCTGCTTTACAAGTATGTTGCCGGCCAATACAAACTGACCGTCCGCACGCTTAACGCCAAGACGCTTAGACTCGGAATCACGACCGTTCTTTGTAGAACCCATACCTTTCTTATGCGCGAAAAGTTGAATGTTAATTTTAAGCATTGCTTTACACCTCCAAATAATTTACAGTTATAAATTTCGGATATTGTTCCTCAAGAGAAACCATGTGCAGCTTAAAGCCGGCAAGAATATCACGGCATACATCTGCACTTTTAAACGGTATACGAACAACCATTCTGCCATCTGCAACGTCTGTAAACGCAGAAACCTTGAGAATTTCCAAAATCGTATTGGCAGTCATGTAAGCCGCCGATGACACAGAGGCACATATTATATCAAAGCCCTCCTGCGCATAGCCCGAATGACCGGTTATCTCAAAGCCAAGCAAATGACCGTCCTGTGCTGTATAGAATTGAGCTTTTATCATGCGTTGATAGATTCAATCTCAACCTTTGTATAGCACTGTCTGTGACCTAACTTACGCTTTTCACCCTTCTTGGGCTTGTAAGTCATAACAGTCACCTTTTTGCTCTTACCGTTTTTGAGAACCTTGCCTACTACCTTAACACCGCTAAGGTATGGCTTGCCAAACTTCATTTCTCCGTCTGTTCCCAAAGCAACAGCGTTAAATTCAACAGTTTCGTCGCTCTCAGCCGCAAGCTTTTCAACATAGATAACGTCGCCGTTTTCTACCTTATACTGCTTACCGCCGGTTTCAATGATTGCATACATTTTAAGGCACCTGCCCTTTCTCAATCTCGCTATTACAGGCGGATTTCTCACTTAACGAGCCTGCAATATGCGGCAATATGTCAATTTCTGCTCACGCTGTGGATACACAAGCAAAAATTAGCATTAGTATTTTATCATACCTTAGGTATTATGTCAAGTATTATTTTGGTTTTTACCAAGCAAATTCTGTCGTATAAAGAATTATCAATTTAGGTATAATAAGCTTCTTGCAAATTAACTGCCGTAAACATAACATAACACCGAAAGCCCCTCAGCGTTACTGCACCGCCGTACCTTATATACATTACTTTTTTGCTCTTCGCTTTATAACATAAGCCGCACCGCCTGCAACGCCGGCCAATCCGACAGCAGAAGCCGCAACAGGAACTATCGGGAATCCTGTATCTTTCTCGCTGTCTCTGCGGTCCGGATTTGCGGAAGCACTGCTCTCGGCAGTGTTGTTGCCGCTGCTGTTTTCTCTTTCATTTTCGCTTTCGCTTTTGCTGAAATCTACATCAAAGTCAAGTATCGTTCCGTTTTCCACCGTGACGGAATATTTACGGTCGTCATAGCCCTCCGCACTTGCATTCAGTGTATATTCTCCCGCAGGCAGTTCGGCAAAATATCCCGTATACGGCTGTTCCAGAGGCACTGCATCAACTGTTTTTCCTGCCTTGTCGGTAAAAACAATTTTGTATTTATCTTTCTGTATATAGTCGCCTGAGCCTTTGACAAATCCGGCAATGGTTGCCGACGGCTCATCATTGCAGCTCTCGCAGTACACTCTTCTGACTTCTGTCACATCATCGTCGCTGCCCAAATACGATTTCTCATAGCGGTAGGTATGCCCGTTGGCGGGAACATATTCCGCATAACTTTCGCCGCAGTTATTGCCGCAGCTTATAACCACCATCCCCGGTTGAGTGCATGACGGTGCAGGCGAATACTCCTGCTGATAATAATACTCAAAGTCATGTCCCTTTGGTTTCTCGGTATATTTAAAGTCGTAAACTTTTGCCAACGCCTCTTCTTTATATTCAGGGTAATCGGGCAACTGTTTTGCGTGTGCTTCTATGTACTCTTTTTCAATCTCTGAATGTGCCTTGCCGCATTTTACGCATGGATACCACACCTCATATCCCCATGTTGTACAGGTTTCGGGCACGAATATGTGCTGGCAGTAATGATAAACTCCGTGTTCCTCGTCGGTCATTGTACATATACCGTCTAATTTAATCAGAAAATACGGATCGTCGCCTGTATGCTGTATAAACTTGCTCATATCCGTATTGCCTGTGATTTTACCTTCAAACTTGGGCTGTTGCTCATTTACCATCGCCCGCTCCTCAGCACTGAGATTTTCAAATGCATTCGCTTTGGACGGCGGAACGGTAGGAATATCAGGCTCCTTGTAGTCTGCTTTTCTGAATTTAAACTTCTTGCCGCAACGTCCGCAGGTGCGGGTTATCGTACCGAACAGCACATTGTCAAAATCCATCTCCTTGATGAAATCGTGTCCCAACTCGTGAATATAATCGGTATACTCCTCGCCGCAAATCCAGCAGCGCAGATGAATCTCCCCGTGCCTGTCACAGGTAGGCTCTATACGGTCTATTTCTCTATACTGATGCTCATGCTTATATTCCTCAGCCGTCACGCCTATGCTCATAAGCGGCAAACTGACCGCAAGCATAAGAAAAACAATGCACAACCGGCGCAATGATTTTTTTAAAAGCATAAAAATCCCCTTTCCGCTTGTAACAGCAAGCATAGATTTTTTAATTATACTTATACACTTAAAGCTGTTTTATTTTTTGGCTTTACGTTTTACAGCATAAGTTATACCGCCTGCAACACCCGCCAATGCGATTGCGGAAGCAGCGGCAAGCGCAAAAGGAAAGCCCTCATTGCTTTCACCGTCATTGCCGTCCGGCTTTTGGGAAACAGCTCTTTCATCCGGAAAAACGGTATTGTCAATATCTCCCTCCATACACACGTCAAAATCAATAAGCTTCCCCTTTTCCACCGTAACGGAATATGTACGGTCACTGTAGCCCTCCGCACTTGCGGTCAAGGTGTATTTACCTGACGGCAGCTCGGCAAAATAGCCGTGATAGCTTGATTCAAGATATTCCGCCTCCGTCACCTTGCCCGATTCATTGGTAAATTTAATCTTAAACTTCGGATATGGAATCTCACTGATTTTTAAACTATCCTTCCAAACCGAGCCTGCAATCACTGCGTTGCGTTCATCGTCACCCTGTTCGCAGTATACCTTGCCCGGTACAGGCTTTTCGTTTCCGTCCAAGTACGGTTTCTCATAGATATACGTATGCCCGTAGGCGGGTGCCGTTTCAGCGATTTTTGCGCCGCAGTTGTTTGCACACGGTGTAATCTGTAAACCGTCCTGAGTGCAGGTCGGCGCAGGTGAAACATAGCTGTAACCGATGTTGAAATCGTGCCCCGTAGGCGGATCGGTATACCAAAAATCTTCACCGCCACCTATTTGAGATGCGGTTCTGCCGCACTTCCAGCAGGGCAGGTACATTTCAAATCCCCATTCGGTACAGCTTGCACTGTGTCCGTACTTCGGGCAAAGATGTCCGTTTTGAACATATCCCTGTCCGGACGGGTCATAATGATTATATTCGCAGAATTCGGGATGCTCAGGATCAAAGGCACTGTGACTGTCATTCAATATGCGAAGCCCCTCACCGTAATAATCCCTGTAATAATCCTCCAGCTCTGAGGCGGAAATACCCAGTGCGCTGAGCTGATTTTCATCCTTTACATCAAAAGTCTCTGCTTCAACAGGCTGTTTGGGCTGCTCCACGGGCGGCTCGTCATATGCGCCCTTTTTGAAAGTGATATAATCATCACAACGGGAGCAGTACCGCTTTTCAATGCCGAGCAGCGGATAATCTTTGTCCGCTTCGGGAACGTCAAACCTGTGTCCGAGCCTTCGTATTACAAATTTTTCTTCCTCTCCGCAAAGCGGACAGCGCAGTGTATACTCACCGTAGTCCTCACAGGTCGGCTCTACCCTGTCAGTTTCCTGCCATTGATGCTCATGCTGATATTCCGCAGCGAGTACGCCCGTTCTGATAAACGGCAGACTGACCGCAAATACAAGAGCAGCAACACACAAGCTGCGTGCTGAATTTTTTAAACGCATAAAATCACCTTCACTTTTATAATAACAAGCATCGACGTTTTCAAGTACAGCGTTTCAATTATTTTGAAGCTTTGCCGCAGTAATCGTATTTTTCATTAGTACCGCAATAGTCATGGGTCCTACGCCGCCGGGTACGGGCGTAATGTACGACACTTTAGGCTCAACCTCGTCAAAAGCCACATCGCCGCAGAGCTTGCCGTCTTTATCCCTGTTTATACCCACGTCTATTACAACCGCACCGTCCTTTACCATATCGGCGGTTACAAAGCGTGGCTTTCCTACAGCCGCCACAAGGATATCCGCCCGTGAACAAATCTCCGCAAGATTCTTTGTTTTGCTGTGGCACACCGTAACCGTTGCGTCCCTGTGCAGCATGAGCATAGCCATTGGCTTGCCGACTATATTGCTTCTTCCTATAATAACACAATTCTTTCCTGCAACATCAATATTCTCGTAGTCCAAAAGCTCCATTATTCCCGCAGGCGTACAGGGTAAAAATCTGTAATCCCCCTGCATTATTCTGCCTACGTTTACCGCGTTAAAGGCATCAACATCTTTAAGCGGAGAAATCGCCTCTATCACCGCTTTTTCATCAATATGTGCAGGAAGCGGGAGCTGTACAAGTATGCCGTTTATTTTGCTGTCGCAGTTTAGCTTTTCGATAAGATTTATAAGCTCATTTTGCGTTGTTGCCGCCGGTAATGTATACTCAACCGAATATATTCCCACCTGTTCGCAGGCCTTTTTCTTATTGTTCACATAAATCCTCGACGCAGGGTCATCACCTACCAGCACCACAGCCAAACCGGGGATTATACCCTTTTGCTTTAATAAAAGCACCTCATCCCCAACCTTTTTTTTAACCGCCGAGGAGACCTCTTTTCCGTTTATCAGCTTTGCCATTTTCATTCCTCCGATATCCTCAGTTTCTCAAGACCTTAGCTTTGTTGGATTTTCTGACCTTTCTGAACCCCATAACAAGCATAACCAGACCAAAAATTACAATAAGTGCAGAAAGTAATTGAGAAACTCTTATGTTGCCAAATGGCAGATATAGGCTGTCTGTACGCAATCCTTCCACTATCATTCTCTCAAAGCCGTACCACACAAGATACATATAGAATATCTGTCCGTCGAATTTACGATACTTTTTGCTGATGAAATGCAACAGTACAAATCCAAGCAGACACCATGCAGATTCATATAAAAAGCACGGATGTACAGCCAGCCCTTCCGTACGCTCGCTAACCATTCTGAAGATATTGTCCGTAGGCGTACCGAAAGCCTCCTGATTTGTAAAGTTACCCCATCTGCCTATGCCCTGTCCAATCAAAAAACCAAGTCCCGTAAGATCAAGCAGTGCGCCGATCTTTACCCTGTATATTCTGGCAACAATCAAGCCTCCTATAAGTGCGCCTATAATACCGCCGTATATGGCAAGACCACCCTGGTCCACCCTGAATATGCTTATCCAATCGTCTTTATAAACTTCCCACCTGAATGCAACGTAATAAGCTCTTGCACCTATTATTGCGGTTATAAGACCAAAAATTATACAATCGAGCAGCGGCTCGCGTTTGATTTTAAATTCCTTACAGCGTACAACCGCATAAATTACCGCCAATAAAAATCCTACGGC
The DNA here is from genome assembly GCA_902796955.1 of uncultured Ruminococcus sp. GTDB lineage: Bacteria > Bacillota > Clostridia > Oscillospirales > Acutalibacteraceae > RUG14223. Next base: position 1,199 of record CADBRB010000229.1, on the reverse strand, counting down.
TATTAAAAGCCCATACCAGTATACTCTTATTTCTCCTATGCGAAAAGCAACTCTGCCTATGTCAAATTCGATACCCAAACCCGGAAACTCAACATGGAACATCAACGTCAGTCCTTTCTGTTTTTGGTATTATAACAGATAAACTGAAATTATTTTCGTCTATCTGGCTTTTTAATCTGTTTTTTATATCATCTGCAGTTATACTCATAACTGCATCAAGATAGCGGTATACATTTCTTCCGTTCAAAGCAAAATCAGTAATTGTGTTCGCTATTGCGTCCACACTGTTGAATGAAGCCATGACAGAGCCGTAAATAGCTTTCTTGGCTATTTTCAGGTATTCCTCATCTATCGCTCTGTTTTTCATATTGATAACAGCATTTCTTATTTTCTCTGCTACAAGCTTCGGTGCTTTACTCTCGCCTGAGAAAATCACGGCAGAATAACCTCTGCCCTCAAAATGCTCATATCCGAATGTAATGTTAATAAGCTGCTCGTCCGTCAGCTCTTTATAAAGCGGCGACATATTGGAGGACAGCAAAAACATAAGCACGTCTGTTTGGGCAAGCTCATATTCGTTTAGCGCTCTGTCGTCAACGTCCTCCTTAAATCCGAGCTGGAACATCGGCATGGATATTGAAAATTCACTTTCCACATAAGCGGTACGCACACTGTAAGGCTCTTTTTCAAATATCGGTACAGCCGCAGGCTTATCACAGGGCTTGAGCATTTTATCTGCAATTTTGAGTACCGTATCTACATCTGTGTTGCCCGTAACACACAGCACCATGTTTTTAAGATTGTAAAATCCGTTATAGCAGGTATATAACTTTTCGGCAGTTATATCGGCTATGGATTCAACAGTTCCGGCTATATCCTTTTTAACGGGATTGTTGTGATACATTGCGTCCAGCAGATTAAACATCACCCTCCAATCGGGGCTGTCGTCATACATTTTTATCTCCTGTGCAATTATGCCCTGCTCCTTTTGCACTGTTTCAGCGGTAAAATACGGCTTCTGAACAAAATCAAGCAGAATTTCAAGAGCTTCTTCAAACTTTTGAGTACATGAGAACAGATAACAGGTTTTATCAAATGCGGTATACGCATTTGCCGAGGCTCCGATTTCGGAAAATCTTGCGAATGCGTCGCCCTCCTCGCACTCAAACAGCTTATGCTCTAAATAATGAGCTATGCCG
>CADBRB010000228.1 GCA_902796955.1 uncultured Ruminococcus sp. | reverse complement strand
GCTGGATATGCACAAAGTTGCTGAATATCTCGGAGTAAATCGCCTTGCCGATACCTCAAAGCAAGAGCTTTATCGTGCTTTACCTCAGATGTTCGGCAATGTAAGCCACCGTGCCATATTGCGTGCCGTTCACTTTTTCGACGAAAACGAGCGTGTGCGTACGCTTTCGCAGGCACTTAAAAACGGTGATATACACACCGTGTGCAATATGCTCAATAAATCGGGGGATTCCTCATTTGAATATCTGCAAAACATTTATTCGCCGTCAGATGCCGCACATCAGCAGATTGCGCTTGCTTTAAAGCTCGCAAAGGACTTTTTACACGGCGAGGGAGCTTGCAGAGTACACGGCGGCGGCTTTGCAGGCACGACTTTAAACCTTGTACCCAAGCTTAAAACAGAAGAATTTAAAGAATATACGGATGGCATTTTTGGCGGCGGAAGCTGTCATGTGCTGAACATACGCAGTAAAGGAGGTATGTGTATTGGCTAAAAAATCAGTATTAACACCCATTTACACCGTATGGGGAGAGGCTTTGAATAAAGACGCTCCCTTGCAAGAATACCCACGGCCGCAAATGCAAAGGCAGAGCTATTTGAACATAAACGGCAGATGGGATTACGCTATTACCGCAAACAGCGAAAAGCCCTCGGAATACGACGGTGAAATTATAGTACCATTTTCTCCGGAAGCACCTCTTTCGGGTGTAAACAGGCAGCTCAAGCCCGAAGAATATCTTTGGTACAGAAGAAAGCTTATAATTGACGAAAGCTTTTTAAACTCTCGCACATTTATCAATTTCGGTGCTGTAGACCAGATTGCCGAGGTCTACGTAAACGGCAGTAAAATCGGTACGCATGAGGGCGGATATACACCTTTTTCTCTTGAATGTACCGATGCTGTCCATGCGGGGGAAAACGAGCTTGCAGTATGCGTCAGGGATTTTTCTCAAACGGGCGATTTTGCCTACGGCAAGCAGACGCTCAAAAGAGGCGGCATATGGTACACTGCGCAAAGCGGCATTTGGCAAACCGTATGGCTCGAAAGTCTGCCGGAAATCTACATTTCCGATATAAAAATAACCCCTCTGTTTGACGAACACTGCATAAAATTTGAGCTTACCTTCGATGGCGGTAAGCCCTCTGCGGAGATAAAGGTAAAATCCGGCGATACCACCGTTGCCGCAGGCAGAACAGATGACGACGGCGTCTGCATACTGGATTTGGGCGAGAATTTTATACCTTGGGATACGGAAAATCCATATTTATACGATGTGGAGATAACCGCAGAAAGCGATATTGTACACAGCTATTTCGGTATGAGGAAGTTTTCAACCTTACAGATAGACGGCAACAGCGTGCTTGCTCTCAACAACAAACCGATATTTCACACAGGCTTGCTCGACCAGGGCTACTGGAGCGACGGGTATTATACTCCCCCATCCGATGAAGCCATGATTTTTGATATACGGCAGATGAAGGAATGCGGCTTTAATATGCTGAGAAAGCATATTAAAATCGAACCGCTTCGCTGGTATTATCACTGTGACAGGCTGGGTATGCTTGTATGGCAGGATATGGTAAGCGGTGGCGCACGATACAAGCCGCTTGTAATACAGGCTCTTCCGTTTGTGGGTGTAATGCTCAGTGACAAACACTACGGTCTGTTCGGCAGAAAAAGTGAAAACGGCAGAAATCTCTTTATTGAAGATTGCAAGCAATGCGTTAAGCTTTTGTATAACTGTACGTCACTTGCCGTATGGGTTCCGTTTAACGAGGGCTGGGGGCAGTTTGATGCCGCAAAGGTATACGATATGTTTAAAAGCATGGATTCAACAAGGCATATCGACCATGCAAGCGGCTGGCACGATCAAAAAACAGGCGATTTTAACAGCAAACACGTTTATTATAAAAAGATTCGCCTTAAAGCCGATGACAGAATTTTGGTACTGAGCGAGTTTGGCGGATTCAGCCTACCGTCAGAGGGTCATATGTCCAGCAACATAAAATTCGGTTACAAAATTTTCGATACAAACGAGGATTTTATGAATGCGTACAGAACCCTTTACGAAAAAGAAGTTATTCCGTTTATCGAAAGTCAGGGATTATCCGCTGCCGTATATACACAGGTAAGCGATGTTGAGGATGAGATAAACGGGTTGCTTACATATGACAGACGTGTTAATAAGGCAGATAAAAACACGCTTGCCGAAATAAACAGCAGACTAAAAAACCAACTACTATCAAAATGGAGGGAAAAACAATGAAAAGAATAGCAAAAACAGGTATTGTATGTTTGCTTGTTATGCTACTCGGTGTTCTCAGTATTGCAACGGCTTCTGCCGCCGCAAGCTTTGAATCCCTGGTAAAAGACGACGGCTCATACAGCTATATGCTTATCAGCGATTTTGTTGCGTGTACAACAGATACGCTGGATGTTGACTATATTGAAATTGTAGACAATGACAGACAGGTCATCAGCAGCTACTTAACGTATAATGCCAAAACCGACGTAATAATCATTGACTATCACGGAGAAGACAATTCAGCAAACATACCTGCTAAAATAGGCTCATATAACGTAGTGGCGGTATCGGGTCTTTTTTATGACGTATATGAATTGGACGGCATAAGCTTTCCTGCCTCGGTAAAGGTAATTTGCGACTGGGCAACATCAAGCCTGAATATTTCCTCGATTACTCTTCCCGAAGGACTTTTGTATTTTGGCAACGATAACCTGTATAACATGAGCTTTGAAACGTTAAGCATTCCTGCGTCGCTTAAATTTTTCGGCGCTCAGACGGATTTCTCCGTAGCTCAAATCACAGTAAATTCAGCCAATAAAAGCTATAAGGTCGTTGATAACGTCCTTTACTCCAAAGATGGCAAAAAGCTTATAAAGGCTACAACTCAAATCCCGGCCGATTACAAAATCGCATCAAGCGTAACAGAAATATGTAACAGCGCATTTTCCGGAACGGCTCTTCAAAGAGTAATCGTTCCGCAAAACGTTGCAAAGATAGATTCCCGTGCTTTTATGATTTGCGCATCTCTTAAGGAGGTTTATCTTCCGGAGCAGATAACACTTGCCAATGATTTTATAGATTCAAACAGCCGTATTAAGCTTTACAGCTTCGGCAATGTCAGCTCTGCCAAGGCATTTACGGGCAATGCTTCCACAAATCCAAACAGCATGGTTATATACAGCGATTTAACTACAGACGCACGCACCTACGGTGCATTTACATATTATATAAACCGTGACTTCGGCGCCGAGATTGCACGCTTTGACGGTACTGCGGCAAAAATATTAATACCTGCGTCATTAGATATATTTGAGGTTTCATCTTTAAGGGACGGAGCGTTTTACGGCGATTCATACTGCAAGGAATTTACGGTTGAATCAACAGATTATTTTAATGTGGACAATGGTATTCTCTATTCAAAAGATATGAAGAAGCTTATATCCTATCCTCCCAACAAATCCGGAGCAACCTTTGAGGTTTCCGACGATGTATGCAGAATAGGCGATTACGCTTTTGCGGGCAATACCTATCTTAAGGCGATTGTTATACCGAATCATATCTCAACCTACAAAATTACCGCTTTTAAAAACTGCGATGACAATTTACTTATAACCGTACGTCCTCATGCTGTTGTACCGGCTACGGTAAAGACTTCCAGTAAAAATTACAACAGCGTTGTAGTAACATGGGACGCCGTTAAAAACGTTGACGGTTACAGAATTTACAGGAAAACCGGCGCATCAGGTACGCTTGCGGTCGTCAACATCGTTGAGGGCGAAAACGCAACCACATATAACGATACTACCGTTACCCTCGGAGAAACCTACTATTACTCTATAGAGGCATACAAGGATACCGGCTATAAGACAGTAAAGACATACAGCGGATATGACAAAACCGGTGTTAAGGGTGAATCTGTTCTTGCCGTGCCTAAGATTACCGAGGTTAAATCCACCGATTACAACACCATAGTTGTTTCATGGAATGCCGTAGACGGCGCAGACCAGGGCTACATAGTTTACAGGCAGGACAGCAAAGGAAAATGGACTACCCTTAAATCAGTGGCTTCTACGGTTTTGACATATACCGATAAGACCGCAGTTTGCGGCTCAACATACAAATACACCGTAAGGGCCGTAAGAGGACAGACCAAGAGCGGATATGTAGCAAGTAAGGCTGTTACGGCAGAGCTTTCCGTTCCGCAAATCAAAACCGCAAAATCCGCCGGATATAATACCGTCAAGCTTACATGGACGAGCGTGGCGGGTGCATCGGGTTACTATATTCTTCGCAGATCAGGCAGTGAAGAATTAAAAACCGTCGGCACTGTTTCAAACGGAAGCACTATTACATATACGGATACGGGCCTTAACTGCGGCACTGAGTATTACTATGCCGTATCGGCTTACAGAACGCAGAGCGGCAAAATACATACAAGTAAATATGTAGAGCTTGCAACTCCTGTAAAGCCAATACCTGCCGCACCGGCAATCACCCTTAAATCTGCTTCGTACAATTCCGTCACCGTTACATGGAATAACGTAGTAGGCGCAAACGGCTACAGATTGTTCAGAAGAGCAAGCGGAGTAAGCGCATGGACAAGAGTGACAACAGTTAACAGTTCGGTTATATCCTACACAGACAAAAATCTCACCTGCGGCACAAAATACGAATATAAGCTTATAGCATACAAAACAGTAGATTCAAAAACAGTTTGGGGCGAATACTCCGCCGTAAAGAGCGTTACGGTAGTACCTGCAACACCTACAGGCTTAAAGGCGGCTGTTTCCGGACTTAATCAGATTAAGATATCATGGACAAAGGTAACCGGGGCCACCGGATATATTATCTATCGCAAGGCAAAGGGCGCAACAAGCTGGACAAAAATCGGAACATTAAAAACAAACACAAATACCTTTACAGATAAGGCCGCTCAGTATAAAACAACATATTATTATACCGTAAAGGCTTACCGTACCGAAAACGGCAAAACCACCTACAGCGGCTATAATAAAACAGGCGTAGCCTGTACTATGGTTTTCTGAGTAAAAATGAATAAATAATTTTACAAGTTTTATAAAATAAAAAAGCAAACAGGCAAGCCATCAATCAAAGATGACTTGCCTGTTTTTATCGTTATGCCTGTATGTAAAATCTATTATAGATACCAGAAGCTCGTCCTGTTATCCTTTGACATATCCATATTGTAGAATCCGCCCTTACCCCGCCGTATAAACAGATAAAACGCTATAAAATGCGTTGCACCTTGACGGAGTAAATCCTTTTCGTATTCATCTGCAATATATTCGTTTTCAAGTCCCGTTGCCATCTGTGCCGTAAGTACCAGACCGTTAAATACAGGGCTTTGACGTGATATATCAGACGTAAACACCGTAGTACACATTATATCAAGTCCGTTTTCTCTGCCAAAGTTTTCAAACTCCTGTGCAAAGCTCGGCTGCGCTCCTGTTCTTATACCGGTGCCTATAATCTGCGCAAAACCGTTTTCACTCAGCGCATCGGGCAATCCGTGAATTATTTCACGGGTAATTTTTATGCCGTCACTTCCGCCGTGTCCCACAAAAGGATACGCAATGTTTTCGGCAAAAGGCAAAAGCGGAGGGTTGGCGGTTATCCTGTCAAACCTCATGCCCTTAACCTCGTTGTACAGGCTTCCTGTGCGGACATCTATACTAAGATTATTAAACCGTGCGTTGAATTTTGCTATCTCGGCGGCAAACGGGTTTATCTCCATAGATGTCACCTTTTCGCCGTGTGCGGCTGCATATAGTGCCTGTATGCCGGGGCCCGAACATATATCAAGGCAGGTTTTGCCTGCCTGCGGCCGCTGACGCATTATAAGTGCGGCAGAATCCTCACCGTAATACATCATGGGGTTTACCTGCGGATTCTGATAAAACAGCCATAGTCCAAACATCGGCTGCAAGGTCAGCCCCGTTGTACGCACATCACCTTCATCTATACTGAATATACCTTCGTCAGAGAGTGCGGGGATACATTCTCGCAGTTGTTCATCTATGCCGTCAAGCGGCACTGTCCTGCCGAGGAACAGTAAATCTATAACCGGTCTCAGATTTTCGGGTGCGGCATATTCGTATTCAGCCCAAAGCTGCATCGGATTGGCAAGAGGATTAAAGCTTGATATATACTCGCAGTAGCCCAGCTCTGTAAGGCGGCTTTTGAATTTTTCGTATATTTCACTGTTCATCCTTTTTTGCCTCCACTGCTTTTATAGCCTGATATATGTTGAAATAATTCGCCTTTAACGCACGCACTGCGTCTTTATTTTCGGTAAGGTCTTGACAAACCTCGCATACGGACGAGTAGCTGTCTTTAAATCTTAAATCAGGGTCAATCCGCAAAGCGGCATCACGCAGAAACATCGGTCCGAGCTTTTTAATTGCCACAAGAAATATGTTATCGTAGGCACGATTCATTATATCTTCGGCACTTTCCTTATTTAAATCTCCCATATCCAGCACTTCGTTGCCGTCGCACTGTATTCCGCAACAGCTCCATACATGATTTATCGGTGAAATTGCAGGATGATTTACACACCATCTGCATCCCGTATACAGGTTTTGGTTGGGTACGGCTACAAAGTTATCGGGGCTTATTTTTTCTCTTGCTCTGCCCACATTTTGAAGTGTTGCATTTGACAGCATATAGAACGTACCGTCTTTTTTTCGGCTGTCTGTCAGGGTATCGTCATCGTCATCTCCCTTTGTATATATATCCTCGCCAAACTGCTCCTTTATGTAGTCGGGTGTGATTTTACTCTTACCGCTGTGGCTGTTAGCTATAACAACGGCGCTGAAGCCCATGCTTTTACTTGTTTTATATGCACGCTTAACATACTCAAACGGAACATACGGGTCGTGATAATCGTCACAGCTTATATTCAGCTCCCACAAGCCGCTTTCTCTAAGCTCACGCAGGATTCTTTCGGCTGATTCATCATCCTTTGCCCAATAGCAGTTTGTCACTATTCTGGTAAGTATACCCAAGCTGTCGCAATATGCAAGTGCCTCGTATAAATCCTCACCGAGCAAAAGCGGTTCACCTCCGCTGAAAACTACCAAAAACAGAGGGCTAAGCTTGTTGTATTGGTCTATGGTGGCTTTCATTTGCTCAAACGTAAGCTTTCTTTTATCCCCAGGCACACAATACATAACGCAATGGTCGCATTTAGCTGTGCAATTTGCCGTTGTTATAAATGTAAGCTGTGTAGTAGGAGTAAAACAGCTATTTTCACTCATTATCGGTAACCTCAACATTGTTTATGGTTACGTGCTTGCCGCTTATGGTTACATGCATTTTGAATCTCTTATCCTTGTACTGATATTCTATGGTTTCGTCAAGACTGTACTTGTTATTTTCTATCATTTGTGCTATTTCTTTTGTGAGATTTTCCTTTACGGCATTGTCGCCAAAACGAACTTCTCTCTTTATTTCCGCTTGTTTTAATCCTTTTAAAGCGCCGTCTGCACGCTCAAAAACCTTCGCGTCAATAACCCTGTCCGGATTTGTAACCGCTCGCTTGATAATAGCCTGCTGGCGCTCCTTGCTCAGATTACGATTGTCAAGCTCCTTTTTAAATATCTCATAGACATCGTCAGGCATATCATAAGAAACATCGTATTCGCCTATAAGATAATTCTTAGCATCCTCATTTTTAATAGTTGCTATAGGTCTTGCAGGTCTGCCCGGTCTTATCGGTCGAACCGGCTCAAACGTTTCAATCGGTTTTATATCCGCACCTCTCACAGCAGTTCTTATGCGCAGGTCGGGTCTTGGTCTTACTGCTGTGCCGTCACCTTTTACAGCGGCATCTGCCACAGCTGACGCTCTTCCGTCGCTGTTCACCGAAGAGCTTATCAAAACAACGGCGCTTGTTTTTGCATCTGCCTCAACTATAGAATCAATGCTGACAGTAGCAAATTCCGTAGGCTTCGAGCCCTGACCGGAAACAGATGTTCTGACTCTTGCCCCCGACATTATGTCTGCGTGAACCTTTACCTCTGAGGTAACCTGTGATTTTGCAGTGCTTACAGACGAAACTCCTGTACCGCCCACCTGAGTGTTTGATTTTGCATCTGCCGAAGATTTAACAATCTCGCCCGAAACGGATGTACGGGAAAACGTCCTCGCAGTGGATTCGGGATATATCGGTTTGCCGAACGTATTTGTATTAACGGCGGCGTTGGCGTTGGCTACCGCATTGGCGTTGGCTACCGCATTGGCATTGGCAACCGCATTGGCAACTGCAACAACGTTTGCAATTACTATAACAATAAGGTTATCGCCCGGTCTTCTGCCTATGACTGTGATATCCTTAAGCAGGTCTGTCTTATTCTCAATAAGATATTCACTCAATAGCTTTTTGTCGCCCTTTTCGTTTATGCGTATTTCTGCGTCGATTCCATACTCCTTTATAAAAGCAGCCGGATCATCCTTGCACTTTTGCATAAGCTTGGGGTCTTTATCCATTTTTACTTTTAAATCGTCTATTTTTTTCCAATAGGCCAAGCTGTTGATGTCATTCATTTTATCCACTCCTCATTTTTGTTTTTTGCTTAAATTTTGTTAATACAAAACAAAGCACGGTACTTTATAAAGTACTGTTATGTAAATTCTACCATTTATTTATAGATTTGTAAAGTAAAAATCCGAAATTTAGTATAAATTTCGGCTCAGACTGTCTACAAATCGGTCAGACTGCGCAAAAATATTTAATGATGTAGCATCTGTTTCGTTAAATTCCGCATAACTTTGTTGTCGTCCTTGCAAGGCTGACGCCTTGCAAGGACGACAAAGAAGTATTGCATAAATCAGACCGCAAAGAGAGGTACTTCGTAAGGAAGCTCCGAGTGTCTTTTTAACGATTTGTATTGACAAGCTGCAGAAAATTATGTATAATAATTGTCGTTACATAACAACCGTTATAATAGAGCAAGGAGAAGCTGTACATGCCACCAAAAGCAAGAATTACAAAAGACATGATCATAAATGCGGCCATTGAGATTGTAAAACAGAGCGGATATGAAAACATCAACGCCAGGACGGTCTCCGAGCGGCTGCACTGTTCCACGCAGCCGGTCATGTATCATTTCTCAACCATTGACGCCATGAAACGGGCTGCTTACGCACAGGTCGATCACCTGCATTCCGCATATATAATGACTATTTTGCCGGAACAGGACCCGATTCTCGGAAGCGGCTTGAACTATATCCGCTTTGCCGTGGAGGAACCGCAGATGTTCTGCTTCTTGTTTCAGTCCGGATATGCGCAGGATCACAGCCTGCCGGAGATGATCGAGTCCGAAGAGCTGGTTCCGATCCTGGCCGTCATGCAGGATGGCACCGGATTGAGCATGGAAAAAACCAAGCAGGTATTTCTAACCGTGGCACTGTTTGCGCACGGCTATGCCAGCATCATTGCAAACAACGGTCTGGAATATGATGAAAAACTGGTCGCAGGTCACCTGGAACAGGCATGGAACGGCGCTTGTCTTGCGGCTGAACAGGAGGAGAACGAACATGAAAAAACTGTATGAAAAAAGCGAGATTACCTTTGCGATCCTGTGGATCGTGATTTACACTGTGGGCATGGGGACGTTGGAAAACAATTTCGGGCTTGATTCGCTGTGGCAAATGTTAGGCTTGATTGTGTTCTCCGTAGCTATGTTCCTGTTAGTGAAACGGAACGGCCTTATGGAGAAGTACGGCCTATCCGGATGGTCGAAGAACAGCAAGGCCATGCTGTGGTTCATCCCGCTGTGGCTTCTCTCCTGCATGAATCTTTTCGGCGGTTTTTCGCCGGATTACCCTACGCCGGGGCTTATCTATGCCGCTGTTTCCATGATTTTGGTCGGATTTGTGGAGGAACTGCTCTTCCGGGGCTTCCTGTTCAAAGCGATGCTGAAGCACGGCAATGTCAAATCGGCTATCATTGTTTCTTCCGTCACCTTCGGGCTCGGACATATTATAAATCTGTTTACCGGACAAAATCTGAATGAAACGCTCAACCAAGTGGTTTTCGCAGTTGCTATCGGCTTTGTCTTTACGTTTGTTTTTTACAAGGGCGGAAGCCTTTTGCCCGGTATCCTGGCACACAGCTTCATTGATGCATCCTCAGTATTCGCATCCGACGAAGGCTCTCAACTTCTGAATATGATCCTGCATATTGTGATCATCGTCGTGTCTGCGGCATACTGCCTGTATCTGGCAAAGCGTGTAAAGACGCCGGCGATTAACCGGGCAGACTTGCAGAAGGAATCTGCGCCCGGTTCGCAGAAACCGTGAATGACTTGTGTCCGCAGTAGTAACGAGCATCGGATTATGATCCCAAAATCCAAGTGACAAAACCGGCGCGACCGCAAAGATCGCGCCGGTTTCATATTCTTTTGCGCTGGTGATTGCTTCCT
>CADBRB010000227.1 GCA_902796955.1 uncultured Ruminococcus sp. | reverse complement strand
TAATGCTTTATGACCGTCAGCTTCTCCTCCTATAAGCGTAGCGAGTATGCCGTTTCGTATATCGTTTTTTATAATCTTATATATGTCTGTTTTATTCACAGTTTTTCCTCCGTTTATATGTAGTCGGGTGCGTTTAAAATGCAGAAAATATATATTTAGAATACTTTACAAAGCACATTTTGTCAATACTTTAAGTGAATTGTATAGCGGTATAATCGGTTGTATACTAAGGATTTGAAGATTTTAAGGAAAAATATGAAAGAAATTTTACAATAAAGATTTTACACTAAAATTGCAAAAACCGTTGATTTTTTTTAATCGCTATGTTATCATTTAATTACTTAAATTTTAATCTTAAGGAGGCTATAATTTATGAAGAAAAAACTTGCTGTTATTTTTCTGTCGATTTGCCTTATATTGACGCTCATACCGAGTGTTTCTGCGGCAGGAGAATATAGCGGAAAAATCGTTATCCTTCATTCAAATGACGTTCACGGCGCAATAGACGGATACGCCTATATCAGCGGCTTGAAGAAAGATTTTGAAGATAAGGGTGCAAGAGTTATACTTGCGGATGCGGGCGACTACAGTCAGGGCGAACCGTATGTAAGTACTACAAAGGGTGAAGACGCAGTTAAAATGATGAATGCCGCCGGCTACGATGTTGTAGGCCTTGGCAACCATGAATTTGACTATGGCTATCCTAAGCTTACAGAGAATATGATGCTTGCTCACTTCAAGGTGTTGTGTGCCAATATCATTGATGATGAAACCGGCAACTCGATTTACGATGCTTATACTATTTTAGATATTGACGGCGTACAGGTCGGATTCTTTGGAATCGACACACCGGAAACAAGAACAAAAGCTAATCCTGCTCTTATAAAGGGCTTGACATTCCTTGGCGATGATGATATGTACGATTGTGCGCATGCTCAGGTAAATGCACTTGAGGATCAGGGCGCAGACGTTATCGTTTGTATTGCTCACCTTGGTGTTGACAATGAGTCAGAGCCGAACCGTTCCTATGATTTGCTTAAGAATGTTGAAGGTATAGATATAGTTCTTGACGGTCACTCACATACGGTTATGGAGAGCGGCGATAATGGCGAGCCTATACAATCAACCGGTACAAAGTTTGAAAATGTTGGTGTTGTTATTATCGACGAGAATGATTCTAAGATTGAAGACCATTACCTCATTAAGGTTGACGATAGCACGCCGAAGGATGACGACGTAGCGGCTCAGGCACAGCAGATTAAAAATCGTGTAGACGATGAATACGGTCAGGTTTTTGCAAGATCTGACGTAGAGCTCAACGGCAACAAGGCACCGGGCAACCGTACCGAGGAAACCAACATGGGCGATTTGATTACAGATTCAATGCGCTGGGCTATAGTCAAAGATTCCGACAGCATCAAGGTTGACGCCGATCATGTTGTTGCACTTACAAACGGCGGCGGAATCCGCGCTCCGATACACGTTGGCGATATAACAAAGAAGGACGTAAACACAGTTCTCCCGTTCGGCAATACAGTTGCTCTTGTATATGTAAAGGGTAGCGATCTTTTGGAGGCGCTTGAGGCTTCCACATATTGCACACCGGGTGCTGTAGGCGGTTTCCCGCAGGTAGCAGGAATCAACTTTACAGTTGATACGGACTATCCGTATGACCAAAATGCCGAAACCTATCCGGCTTCTACATATTACGGACCGAAGAGCATAAAGCGTGTTACCATAAATGACATAAACGGAAAGCCTTTCAATGAGGATGATACATATGCCGTTATTACAAATAACTTTGTTGCGGCAGGTGGAGATACATACTATGCTTTTGCAAGCTCAACAGATCAATTTGACACAGGCTTACCGCTTGACGAGGTTCTTATGGACTACATCACTACCGAGCTGGATGGCGTTGTAGGCGCAAAATATGCAAATCCTCAGGGACGTATAACCGTTCTTACAGGTCATGAGCTTGAGGAAGTTCCCGAAACCGAACCGACCTGCACAACAGAGGGATGCATATCTCACTTTAAGTGTAAGAAGTGCGGCAAGCTGTTTAGGGATGCCGACGGACAGGAAGAAATCACCGAAGATGATGTTGCTCTTGCAACTGTAGCGGACAACCATGTTCCTAAGATTCAGGGCGAAAAAGAACCCACCTGCACGGAAGACGGCTACACAGGCGATGAGGTTTGCGCAGAATGTGGAGAAATCCTGAGTGTTGGTGCGGCAATACCTGCAACAGGTCATGATACCGAAGTTCAAAACGCAAAAGAGCCCACCTGCACCGAAGAAGGCTACACAGGCGATGAGGTTTGCAAGAACTGCGGAGAAATAATCTCTAAGGGACATGCCATTTCTGCAACAGGCCATAAAGATGACGACAACGACGGTAAGTGTGATACATGCGGCGAGGCTATGTCTGACGCCACACCTTCAAAGACAGGCGACACAGTTGCTATTGCTTCAATAGCAATTCTGTTTGTTCTTTGCATGGCGTCTACTCCGTATATAATTGCTTTTAACAGAAAAAAGAGAAATTCTGTAGAAGTCAAATAAGATTAATATAGCATAAAGCTTTAAGAGGGCTGTTTCGGTCAATGCCGAGGCAGCCCTTGAATTATTGATAAACCGTATAGAAGCTGAATAAAACTACAATGCGAGCTTGATACAATGCCGCACGGGTGCGTAGCTTGCACAATAATGCAGGCGAAGCTTTCTATAGTATTAGCTCATATCAAGATGTTTTTTCTTTCTGATATAGTTGCGTATAGCTTCTCTGTTTTTCTCCTATACACCAAATAACAGATATATGAGCTTAAAGCGACTGATAATACTTTTTGATTTATAGACATTATTATTGAAAAAACGTGTGTAATGTCAGAAAAATACGCAGAAACGGTATGATTTTTTATAATTTGTTATAGACAATCAGAAAAAAGTGTGATAAAATAAAAAATAATATTGTTGTAATCGTTATTGGTAGATGTACACAAAAACTATTGATGTTTATGTACATATATCACAAGGCGGTTACCGGTTTCAAAATTAAAAATTTTAAAAGAAAGGAAATGTATATCGGCTTATTTATAACAGTATTTTATTGTGCTGTTCATCGGTTAGCTGTGTATACGGGTGGTATCCATGAAAAAGTTTTTGAAGGAATTTAAAGAATTTGCTCTTAGAGGCAATGTAATGGATTTGGCTGTTGCTGTTATCATAGGTGCGGCATTCCAGGCAATAATCAGCTCTTTGGTAGAAGATGTCTTCTCACCGCTTATTGGATTAATTGCAAAAACCGACCTGTCTTTCCTTGTATTGAACATACGCGGTGTTGATATCAAGTATGGCTCGTTCCTTACAGCACTTATAAACTTTATACTTATCGCCTTCTGCATATTCCTCCTTATCAAGGGTTTGAACAAAATTGCAAGCATCGGCAAAAAGCCGGTTGTTGAGGAAAAAACAACAAAGACTTGTCCGTTCTGTCAGTCTGAGATAAGCATTAAGGCTACACGTTGCCCGCACTGTACGTCCGAGCTTCCTCTCCCTGTAGAAGAGCCCGAAGAGGAAAAAGTAGAGGAAAAAGTAGAGGAGCAGGCTGACGAAGCTGAGGGAAAAGAAGAGGAAAAGAAAGAAACAGAGAAAAAAGAAGCTCCACAAGCTAAAAACAATCAAAAGGGTAAATCTAATAGATCCAAGAGAAGATAATAGTCAGCTATGCAGACTACAGCAGTGAGTATACATAATTGAGCGTGCAGGGGAGTCGCACACCTGAAGTAACTGTCGATTCCCCGCCGGTTTGCATTGCTTTATTTTCTGATAGCCAGAACCCCGTTTGTGAATGTATATTAGGATAGAGGACGTTACTATGAAGAAAAATGCCAATGAATACGATAATACTTTTATTAAGAACATAGCCAGAGTTGCAGTTATTCTTATAGTAATCTTTGTGGTTTT
>CADBRB010000226.1 GCA_902796955.1 uncultured Ruminococcus sp. | reverse complement strand
CCGTTGAGAAATCCTCTGTTTATAAGCTTGCCTTTTCCCCACAGCGAGCAAAACACGCTCTCCCATAACCAGCCAATAAAACTGTACAGCATAAACAACATATAATATTTTACGATTACACTAAACATAAATGCACTCTCCCATAGAATTATACACTTGACTTTTTATACATATGTATACTATAATTTATATTAGACACTTGATTGAAAAATACATAAAGGATTTCTGCGGAAATCTTTGAACATAAACACGTGAAAATTCTTACAGAGCATTATTTATGCTTTTGCAGATTATATTAGAATTGTGACAAAAATCGCTTGTATTATTCGGCTTAATATTAAAAAGGAGAGCAATATGGAGAAAACAAAAACCGACCCCAGAATAATCAAAAGTAAAAGAGCCATAAGAAATGCTTTTGCAAAGCTTCTTTCCGAAAAAGATATAAACGACATAACAATTTGTGAAATTGCCAAGCTTGCTCATGTAAACCGTAAAACATTTTATAATTACTATTCGGGAATTTATCAGGTTTTAGATGAAATAGAAAATGAGATCATCAGAGATTTTGATAAGCTTTTGGATTCTTCCGATTTTGACGTAATAATCCGCAACCCGTATATATTCTTTGAAAAACTAACCTCAATAATCAGCCGAGATATAGATTTTTACGGTTATCTGCTTTCCATGCGAGGCAATCTAAGCCTTGTAGCCAAGGTTGTTATACTTTTAAAAGACAAGACAAAAACAGCACTGCAAAAGCAAATCAAAATTGACGATTACAAGCTTGACATCCTTTTAGACTACGCCATTACAGGCATGATGTCCGTATATCAAAGCTGGTTTCTTTCGGAAAAGCGCAAGCCGATTGAAGCTATCTCAAAAGCAGTAAGCCTTATGTGCTTCGGCGGCATAAACGCAGTAATAAATGCCGACAAAGAGCTTGACCAACATACCGTTTTACAATAAAAAGCTTACAATCAGCCATGCGTTTCGTTACACAACTGCACAGCCGTCGTGTATTCAATATTTTTACGATTCATATTTTGTAAAAAACTGCTTTTTTTATTAAAATTTCGATTGACGGAAAAGTTTATTTGTTATATAATGACTGTAAGTACAGGTGTAATTACATGATTTACTGTTAAATTCAAGCTTTGCTTATACTGCACTTTTACAGGCATTAACATACTGTTTTTTGCGTTTGCGTTTTATCGTGGGATAATCGCAGGTTTGCTTGCCTGTGACCGGTATTAAGACACTCATACTGTTTGGTATCTGCATATTCTATGGTTTGAGATGAACTTTGATTTTTAAATTTTCCTGAAATATCTTCTATACATTTTGTACTAATAATTCTTTCTTTTAAAAATCTGAGATATGGTGATGATTATGAATAACTTGTATGAACTGCTTAAGCAAAACGAATATCCCGGCAGAGGTATTGTTGTCGGCAAATCTGATGACGGTGAAAATGCCGTAGTAGCATATTTTATTATGGGACGCAGTGAAACAAGCCGCAACCGTATGTTTGTCGGCTTAAGAACCGGTATTAACATCAGGCTTAAAAAGTACACAGAGCTTGAAAACAAGGATTTACTCATCTATTCCCCTGTTAAAACGCTCGGTACAAAGCAGATAATAACCAACGGAACACAGACCGATGCAATCTGGAGCAGTATTAAAAACGGCGGCACAATGCAAAAGGCTTTGGATCAATTCAGCTATGAATCCGATGAGCCGAACTTTACACCCAGAATATCAGCGGTTGTAAGCTCTGTAGGCAAGCTGAACTATGATATTTCAATCATAAGAAAAGCGAAAAACAGCGATAATCCCGAACGTTGCTTTTATAAGTTTAACGAGCCGATAAGCGGTTACGGGCATCTTATACATACATATGAAGGCGACGGCAATCCGTTACCTTCTTTTAAGGGTTCACCAAAATCCGTAAGAGGTATAAAAAGCGACATAGATGATTTTACAAGTGAGCTTTGGAACAGCTTGAATGATGAAAATAAGGTAGCTCTTTTTGTGCGCTTTATCAATCTCAAAACAAGCACATCCATCACAAGAATTATCAACAAATAATATTGAAGAGGTATTGACCTTGAATAACGAACTCTTTCTCAAGTACGGCTGTAACCCAAATCAGCAGCCGGCTAAGATTTTTATGCAAAATAACAGGGCGCTTCCTATAAAAGTATTAAACGGAAGACCCGGATATATAAACTTTTTAGACGCTCTTAACAGCTATCAGCTTGTAAGCGAACTTCGCCGTACACTCAATTTACCGTGTGCGGCTTCGTTCAAGCACGTAAGCCCTGCCGGTGTAGGAATCGGCAAAGCACTTACGGATACTCTTAGAGCGGCTTATTTTATAGAAAGCAATGCCGAGCTTTCCCCTCTTGCCTGTGCATATGCCCGTGCAAGAGGTGCAGACAGAGTATCTTCATACGGTGATTGGATAGCCCTTTCGGATATCTGCGACCTGTCTGCGGCAAAGCTTATTGCGTGCGAGGTTTCCGACGGAATAATCGCTCCGGGCTATGATAACGATGCTCTCGAAGTCTTAAAAGCAAAGAGAAAAGGCGGCTATAACATAGTCCAAATTGATAAGGATTATGCACCTGAGTCTATAGAGCACAAGCAGGTATACGGCATTACTTTTGAACAGCACCGTAATGATTCGCTGATAGATAAATCATTATTTGAGAAAATTGTGACCGAAAGCAAGCCATTTACAGACGATGCACTCACGGATTTGATAATCGCTACGGTTGCTCTTAAGTATACGCAGTCAAACTCTGTTTGCTATGCGTATGACGGTCAGGCCATAGGCATAGGTGCAGGTCAGCAGTCAAGAATACAATGTACAAGGCTCGCCGGCGAAAAAGCTGACAAATGGTTTTTAAGACAGCACAAAAAGGTGCTTTCACTTCCATTTATAGACGAACTGCGCAGACCTGACCGTGATAATGTGATAGATTGCTATATCTCTGATTACTGCGATGATTTGTTGGACGGTGAAGGCTGGCGCAATTATTTTAAAGAAAAGCCCGATCCTTTTACCCGTGATGAAAAATCGGATTATCTTAAAACCGTTAAAAACGTTGTTGTATCTTCGGACGCATTTTTCCCGTTCAGCGACAACATAGACCGCTTAAGTAAAAGCGGCGTAAAATATATAGCTCAGCCGGGCGGCTCAATCCGTGACGATGACGTAATAGCCGCTTGTAATAAATACGGCATGGTAATGTGCTTTACCGGGCTGAGGCTGTTCCATCATTAATATATAAATATAAAACTCCGTGCTTGTTAAAACCAAGCACGGAGTTCTTTTATTCCATTGTTATACTAATTATCATTACAACGGTTTAAACAGGTGTTATCTGAAAATTTTGCAGAGCGTAGCGGAGGCAGGCTGTGCCTGCACGCACATCGGCGGATGGCATCCGCCGGCATATCGCACAGCGGAGAGGCTCCGCTCCCATATCACACACAAAGTTATTGTAAATATTTACT
>CADBRB010000225.1 GCA_902796955.1 uncultured Ruminococcus sp. | reverse complement strand
GCTGGTTGGGTATAAGCACAACGGTTTCGCCTGCTTTAAAAGTGCCTGTCGGGTCGTATACTACATTGCCGATAGCCTCATGTATGAGTGCCATTGGCAGCTTTTGAGCCAAAACCTTTGCGTCACGCGTACCCTGATAATACCTCTGGTCAGCATTGCATATAGAAAGATGAGTAGGCGTTACAAGCACTCTTTTGGGCGAGAGATCCATCTCTTTAAAGCAAATTTCAAAATTTCGTGGCTCCACAAGCCTGTAAATCCTGTTAATCATGTGTCATGTCCTCATCAAGCAAAACGCCGGCAACACGTAAATCGTACGGATATGTTATCTTAATATTGTATACCTCGCCCTTTACAAGATGTACGGGCATATTCTTTATGCTGAAAATTTTTGCCGCATCAGTGAGCGAATCCTTTTCCTCCTGAGTAAGGCTGTTATACAGATTTTTAAGAGTAAGCGCCTTAAATGATTGCGGAGTTTGACCCTGATACATATATTTTCTGTTTGGAATACGGCTTATTGTTTCGTCATCAGTGCTTTCGATTATGGTATCCGTAGCGCAGATAACGGTATCGCACGCACCGTATTTGATAGCGGCGTCAATATTCTCTTCAATTATTCTGGCGGTTACAAACGGACGTACCGAATCGTGCGTTACAACGATAGTGTCATCGTCAAGACCGTAGTTCTTTTCTATATAGTCAAGCGAATTCATTATAGTTTCGTTTCTGGTAGCGCCGCCTACTACAACGGCAACTCTGTCAGGTTCGGGAATATACTTTTTAATAAGGTCTTTAGTATGGTTTACCCAGTTGTTAGGGCATAATACGATTACCTTTTCAAACGCACTGTTGATGTAGAATTTCTCCAGTGTGTGGATTATAATCGGCTTTCCCTTTATATTTACGTACTGCTTCGGTTTGCCGAGATTACCCATTCTGCTGCCGATTCCTCCGGCTACTATTACAGCAAAAATCATGTGATGTCAGTCCTTTCAACTAATTCTGTATTAGTGTTGACATAGTTAAAGCATAACTGCTGTTATGATTATACACTTTCAGTCAAATTGTGTCAAGCGGAGAGCAGGATGCGAAGTAAGAGAAATAGTGAATAATGAATAACGAATAGTGAATAGTGAATAATGGAGAGTTCTGTATTACGGGTTGGGATGTTCAGGGAACAAGGTTTTTAATTTATCAACCACACCTTTTGTCGATTTAATCCATTGTACAGGGCTAAGCGGCTTTTCAAATACATTGGCTACATCTAACAGTATATCCATTATCAGATCAAATTTGCTTTCCTTGCCGGCAGACTCAATATTCGGCACAGCGGTAACTTTTGCAGATAATTCTTTATTGCTCTTGATTATCTCCAGCATTGTATTTAATGTTTGTTCCTCAACCTGTTCATGGTGCTTAGCCAATGTTTTTATTATATCAGAAATATCGTTTATGCCCTCGTGAATTTCAGTTTTGTTGTGCGAGTTTATTATTACATCGCCGCCTGCTATTGTGTTGTTGTTACCGGTTTGAGTTGTGCTTTGGTCGTTACCGCAAATCAATTTTTCAATATCAATATTAATCTGAGACATAGAATTACCAACAAGTTTTATGATAGTATCAATATCTCTTTCCCGAATGGCTTTTTCCATTTTGCTGACATCATCTTTTGGATACCGTTTATCCAAAAGGTCGTAAAGCTTATATTTTTCTATTACTCCATTTCCGGAGTATTGCATCTCTATGTTTCCTGAATTTAAAGAAGTTATCAGGGTATCCAAAGGGAACGATGCTTTTTTATCGGGGAACGTATTGCTTGGCACTACCAAGTAGCTTATTGCGCTTATACCAAGTCCATTGTTGATATTGTTTATCATACTGTGCAGTGATTTTATAAAGGTGTAAGCGGGGTCTTTATCTTGAGTTGAATAAATATTTACAATCAAAGTATGCCTTATTTCGTCTATTTTAATTAGCGCAACGTTGTCGCCATATATAATCTCCGCACCAGTTTGCCACGGATTCATAACGTTCATCTTTCTGCCTTCCTCTGTGTTTTTTAAGGAATTAAGCATAAGCTGATGTATAACCGTGGTTGGCAGGT